>JAHDCM010000438.1 GCA_020629895.1 Bacteroidota bacterium | reverse complement strand
CAGCCGCTTTGTGAAGCAAGGACTAGCAGGGCTGACAGCGGAAGACACTGCTAGGCATAAGCTGAACCTGCGGATGTGAGACAACTACAAGCGAATAGCCCGACCCCGTTTTATTGAAAAAAGATGCCACCAGCAAGACGCTGGTGGCATCTTTTTTCAATAAAATGGGGACACGCCCAAAAAATAAAAAACGTCAGCAAAATGACGATATAACGACCAACATTTTACCTTATTGGTCGTTACTTATCTTTGTAGCAAGCAAGTCTATTTGAAACAAAAAAGGTTTATTAAGAATGACAATGAAGTATTGGTTTTTGATTTGTATAATATTGAGTGGAGGAGTAGGGACAGATATAAAGGCACAAAACGCAGAAGAGGTCTTGCAAAAAATGTTTCGTTCTATTGATGGTGTGAATACCTTGACTTATGAATTTCGGCAAAAGGAACGGATGGAGAATCATTGGAGTGAGGCGACCGTGAAAACGAGAATGCAAGTGCAACCCAAGCAAATTTATGTGAAAACAGTCACCCCTGATGAAGGAATTGAATTGTTGTGGGTCGATGGGAAGTATGGCGGTAAGGCTTTGATTAACCCGAATGGTTTTCCGTATTTTAATGTAAAATTGAGTCCTACTGGTGGGCAGTTGTTAGGAATGCAGCATCACCCCGTTACAGATGCCGGTTTTGGGAAATTTAAAAAGGTGTTGCAAAAAGCGTTGAGCCGTTCAAAATCGAATCCAGCAGTAAAAATGAACGTGACAGGAAGTAGGAAGCATGACGGGAAAGATTGTTATGTCTTGGAGATTGTGGATGATAATTTTCACTTTTACGATTATACCGTTAAGCAAGGAGAAAACTTGTTTTCGATTGCCAAAAAGTTGGGCGTTGCCGAGTATATGATGATGGTGAAAAATAGCGGGGTAGATGACTATTTTGATGTACGGGCAGGACAAACCATTCAGGTGCCAAGTTCGTATGCCATGAAGACAATTTTGTACATTGCCAAAGATTCGATGCTGCCTGTTTTTATGAAGATGGAAGATAAAGAAGGACTATTTGAGTTGTATGAATTTAACCGTTTACAGGTCAATCCAAGTTTTTCTAGTACCGAATTTGATGAGAACCATAATGCGTATGGGTTTTAAATAGGGACTTAAAATAATACCATAAAGTCTTTAAAAAAACGTATATTAGCCGTAAATGTGTTTACATGATACGGCTATTTTTTTTGCTAGTTCTGCTAGTTACCTTACCAACATTTTATGCGGCTGCTCAATATCCGTTGAGCAAAGAACAAGCGTGCAACGTTCCTACTTGTCAACATCACAAACAGCAACTACATCAACTCATAGACGCATCTGCCAAGCAGTTGGATCTGCGCTCAGATACCGTAGATATTTTGCGCTATCATATTGATTTAGAAATTAGTGATTTTGAAAATAAATACATAAAAGGAAACTGCACCATTGACCTACTCCCATTACAAGACGAAATCGGTTTTCTATCCTTTGATCTGCGTGCATTAGAAGTCGATTCGGTGCAGGTAAATGGCGAAGTACAAACATTTCAGTACACAGACGAACTAATTGCCATTTCTTTAAGTGATAATTTGAGCAAAGGAGATACTGCTAGTGTACGTATTTTTTATCAAGGCAATCCAACCAAAGCCACTTTTGGAGGCTTTTATTTTACGAGCAATTATGCCTATAATCTAGGAGTAGGTATTGGAATAGACCCTCCCAATTTTGGTAGAGCTTGGTTTCCCTGTCACGATAATTTTACCGACCGCGCATTATATGCCTTTTCGATTGTCACACAAGCACACCACAAAGCTGTTTGTAGTGGTATGTTAGTCGATCAAACAACTTTAGAGAATGGAAACATTCGTTGGGATTGGGCATTAGGGCAAGAAATTCCGACCTATTTGGCGTCGGTAGCCGTTGCCAATTACGAGTGGCTAGAAAGCAATCATGCAGGTTTAGAACGTTCCATTCCTATTCTTTATGCGGCTCGCGAAGCAGATACAACTCGCCTAAAGCAATCTTTTGAACACATGCCCGAATGTATTGATGGCTTTGAGGCAGCCTTTGGACCCTATCAATTTGACCGAATCGGTTTTGTAGCAGTACCATTTAGAGGCGGAGCAATGGAACATGCTGCCAATATTGCTTATCCCACCTTTGCCCTTGATGGTACCTACGAATGGGAGAGTCTGATGGCACATGAATTTGCCCATCATTGGTGGGGAGATTTGGTTACTTGTGAGTCGGCCGATGAAATGTGGCTCAATGAAGGTTGGGCTTCTTTTTGCGCCAACTATTTCTTTGAAGTAGCATATAATAAGGAGCGTTATAAGCGGGAAAGTCGTCAAAATCACCAAGAAGTACTACAATATACCCATATTCGCGATGGTGGCTTTTTACCTGTTTCTGGTATTCCTTTCGCAGTCACTTATGGCTCAACAGTCTATGACAAAGGAGCAGTTGTAGCTCAAGCACTTCGCGGCTATATGGGAGATGAACATTTTTTTAAATGTACGCGCGAATTTGTACAGCAAAACGCCTTTACACATATCAATAGTGAGCAATTTCAAACCTTTTTGAGCGATTGTTCGAATATTGACCTAAGTCACTTTTTCAATAACTGGGTCTTTAAGCCTGGCTTTCCTCATTTTGCTATTGATTCCTTCAAAGTACGTACCCTCAACGATTCTTCCTACATTGCCAATTTGTTTGTACGTCAACGCCTTTACGAAGCTCCTGATTTTTATACACAAGTACCCTTAGAGGTACAGTTTTTCGACTTTTTCATGCAGCAACATACTGCCACGATTATGGTAGATGGTGCTTGTAATGAAATAGAGGTAGAAATTCCTATTTATCCAATTCATGTTGCCCTAGATATGGAAGAGAAAATTCCAGATGCTACCGTCGATGAATATGTGATGGTCAAGGAAGCAGG
>JAHDCM010000008.1:9019-18552 GCA_020629895.1 Bacteroidota bacterium | reverse complement strand
TGGGGACACGCCCAACAGCCTTCAATTACTCAAATAACGATCGTAAGGCATTCGAGTAGCGATAGAACGCGCCAAAGTCAATCCATCTACATATTCTAGCTCACCACCAAACGCCACTCCTCGTGCGATGGTTGTAATTTTCACCCCTTTTTCGCGAAGTTTTTTCGACAGATAAAAAATAGTCGTATCTCCTTCCATTGTCGGATTGAGTGCCATAATGATTTCTTTCACTTCCCCTGTTGCTACGCGTTCCATCAACGAGTCGATATTGAGGTTATCTGGGCCAATACCATCTATGGGCGAAATAACTCCGCCCAAAATGTGATATAGACCGCGATACTGCTCAGTATTTTCAATGGCAATCACTTCTCGAATATTTTCTACGATACAGATTAGTTCTTTATCTCGGAGGGTATCTTCACAAATACTACACAGCTCTTGATCTGCGATATTGTGGCACTGTTCACAAAAGCGAATATCTTGTCGCATTTTGATAATCGCATTTCCAAATTCTTGGGTAATACTTACATCTTCTTTCAGCAAATGAAGTACTAAACGAAGTGCTGTTTTACGCCCGATACCGGGTAATTTGGTAAACTCATTGACTGCATCTTCGATTAGTTTGGAGGGAAATCGCATATTTTATATCTCTTAAGCTTGTATTTTTTCACCAAAGGCAAGATCGCCTGCATCGCCTAAACCAGGCACAATATACCCTTTTGCGGTTAGTTCTTCGTCAATAGCGGCTGTCCAGATGGTGACATCTGGAAAATGGCGTTTTACTTCTTCTATCCCTACACTACAAGCAATGGCTGTAACGACATGTACTTTTTTGATGGCTCCTTGTTCAAATAGTTGTTGAAGAGTAAGCACCATCGAAGCTCCTGTTGCGAGCATTGGATCGGATAGAATGACAATCCGATCATCTAGTGCGGGACAAGACAGATACTCTAACTTGATAGTAAATTCGCCGCTTTTATGGTGTTTGCGATAAGCAGAAATAAAGGCGTTATCAGCCTTATCAAAAAATTGAAGTAGCCCATTGTGCAAGGGCAATCCTGCTCTTAGAATGGTTCCTAGAACAGGTTGCTCGGCAAATACTTCACAAGGCGAAATGCCTAATGGCGTTTGTATATCAACTACTTTGCGGGGCATTTGCTTGCTAATTTCATAGGCAAAAAACCCACCCAATCGCTCTAAGTTGATTCGGAAACGCATTCGGTCGTTTTGGGTATGAATATTGCGCATTTCCGCTACATAGTCCCCAACAAGTGGGTTGTTTTTACTGATGTCGTAAATCATTCGTGGAGGTTTATAATAACTTTTGCTATATGCTGTTGTTATTGTTACGAAATTACTAATTTTGCTGCATATTATCGTATAAAATACTAACCATGTCTTCACCAACAGCTCTTATTAATCATATTATCTCTGACTTTGGCTTGTTGGAAGTACAACAGAAAGAAAATAGCTTTCCTTTAATTCCTTTTTATACGTATTTATTAAAGCTCACTCAAAATTGGACACTACAAGAAGCTACTCATCCAGGTATTCACTTGGTGGATGGAAAACAAAAAATAGCGGTCCAAATATTGTTCGATAATAACATTTCCTTTATCAATAGTGCGATAGATCACTTTGTAAAGTCAAAGTTATACCAACAATACCATGCCCTTTATTTGATTTTGCCAGGTGAGCGACAAAATTTCGGTTTTATTTCGTTTACGAATCGTACAAAGCGTAAGTTCGATTTTGATAAAGAAAAACACATTATTAGTCATTACGACCTCCTTGACATCATCAAAAAAGGTAAAGGGGAATTACACAAAGAAGTACACTTGTTATTTGAAAACTCACTCAAAAAAGAACAAGAAACAGGCATTACCGAAACAGATTTGGTAACAGCAGCAACTTCTCAAACAACAACCAGTAATGCAACTGCTTTAGCATTGGCGGCGATTGCTAAAAAACGCGCTACGGCTCCTCCTTTCGCCAAGCAGTATCAACTGAGTAAAGATTGCCAAGACCTACTTCCTTTAGATTTGATGGGATTGCGTTCTATTCGCAATTATGGCGCGTTTTTTCGTACGAGTACTTATTACGATACCCTATTAAGCTCCATTGGCAAAAAGCCTTTTATATTGGTAACAGGGCGTGCTTTATCGGGTAAAACAAGAAGTTTATTGCATGCTTTTCAAACACTAAATAATACGATTTTACTTAGTCCTTCTGTCTTGCATCTTAAAGAAAAAATGCCGTTGCCTCGATTGCAAAGAGGGCAAAAATGTATTGTTTTGCTGGATCAAATTAGTGATTATTTTCGCTGGCATGACCAAAAATACCAGCTCATCAACAAAATGATTCACTTTTTTTTAGAGAAACAAATTCCAGTTGTTGCTACTTGTACGAGTGGGCATGATCGACAAACGGTGGAAGACTTTATTGACCCAGGGTTATTCAATCGCTGCACTGAAATTTATATCCCCGATATTAGTTATGATGACATCCTTGACTTTCAAACAGATGTAGACCAACGCTTACAGTTTGATAGTTTTGATGAGACCATTGGTTCGCTTTTTATGGACATTCCAATTGCTAAGAAAAAGTACGCCCAATGGAGTAGCCCTGATGCCTCGAATGAGGAAATTGCCGCTAGACAAGTCTTAGAAAGCTTACAGTGTATGCAATTTGCAGGTTGTTGTCATGGCTTTCCGCATGTATTTAGTCAAGAAAAAGCACGCGATTTTACGCAGCGACTTTTGGCGCGTAAAATTAGTCTTAGCAAATGGAATGCGGCATTAGAGCTACTCAAAAAAGAAGATTGGATACGCTTTGATGAAGAAACGATTACCACTGATCCTGCTTATTTATCACGTATTGTTTTACCTGCTTATACGCCCCACCAAACTCGTCAAGAAATTTATCGTGTATTTGACAAACCCGCAACCCGCACTGCCAACGATTTTTTTAGCAAAACCTTTGACATCGCGCTTACGATACACCAAGCACGCAACTATCAAGATGCTGATGAAATCTTTTTTGGGCTTTCAGAACGTAAGGTAAAAATCCATACGGGTTTATGTAATGCTTTGCTTCGTAAAACAGAAACATTTGAGCAAGCAACGGTCATTTTTAAGTGGATGCAAAAGAAGAAAGTGGCGGGCAATTTATTAAGTTATAATACCCTTCTTTCGCGAAGTGATACGTACCGAATGGGAAGAGAAGTGTGGAAGGAGATGAACGCTTATAAGGTGGTTCCGAACCATTATAGTTATACCCTGATGTTGCATTTATGTGATACTGAAGAACTGGCATTGGAGGTACTTAACGATATGGCAACTTATCACATAAAGCCTACTATTCAGCATTATAATATTGCTTGTCAAAAAACAAGTACTTTTTCTAAGGCATTAGGCTTATTACAGCAACTCCAAACGCAAGGTTTATCTCCTAGTGCTGAGATTTTTGCCCACCTGATATACCTCACACAAAGCAAGGAGGAAGCCTTTCAATTATTGGATGCGATGCAAAAGGCTGGTTTGCCATTAGATGCCAGTATTTACTTTCACCTAATTCGAAAAGCCTCGAATTTCAAAGAAGGGATGCAGTTTTTGCAGCGCATGAAACAAGAAGCAATCCTTCCTAATGAAATGGTTATTGCCGCAATTGGAACACATGTTTCTGATTTTATGGAGGCTAATGAATTGTTGGAAGCTAGTGAAATTACCATTTCCCAAGACATTATCGAACATTTGATTTTGCAGATGGATGACTTTAGCCAAGCCAAGCCCCTCTTTTACAAAATTACGCGTTTACAGCTTGACTTTAGTTTACCTATTATTAATCACTTGTTAAAGCTGGCTCCCGACTTTGAACAAAGCCAGCCCATTTTACAAAAAATGAAGCAATTGGATATTTTGGGGGATGAAGAAACTTATACCCAACTCTTGTCCAAAGCATCCGATTATCCAGCAGCCCTCGAACTACTCGCGCAAATGAAGCGGGCTAATATCTCCCCCACGATTGGTACATTTAAAGCACTTTTCGCACTAGCTCCCGATTATCGAGCTATTCTTGACCAACTGAAGCAACTGAAGCGTGTTCCTCTTTCTTTGAATGATCCATCTATTATGATGATTACACAGCGATTGAAAGGGCAAGAACAGGCTTTTGTAGATGCCCTTTTGCAAGATGCCACACTCCAACGTACCGATATAGATTATCATCGTCTTTTTGTTGCCCTCCTGCCCCACATTACTCAAGCTCCTCTTCTTGAGCAACTAGAAGCCATCATTTATGCTTCTGATCCGCTTATCTTGCTATATACTCGCAAATTAATCGAACTTGGAAAATACAGGGAGGCCACTCGCATTTTGGAAGAGATGGATCAAAAAACAGAAGATTATTATTTATTGAAAGATGAAATGCCGTTTAATTTTTAGGGCGTGTCCCCATTTTTGTTAAAAAAAAGATGCCACCAGCGTTTCGCTGGTGGCATCTTTTTTTCAACAAAAATGGGGTCGGGCTATTCGCTTATAGTTGGCTCCTACCTACTTGTTCTGCATAAACCTAGCAGTGTCTTCCGTTGTCAGCCCTGCTAGGTTTTGCCTCACGAAGTAGCTAGTTCGCCAAGCTATCGCTACTATCCCTCACGCATGGACATTTGAACGATTAACGATTAAACATCGTACAGAACTGCCGCCAGCAAACGGTCTAGTCTCCCCTACTTCCCATACTGTTGATAGTCGGAAAAATACAGTACAATCTGTTGATCTCCCTCTTTATAAGGGTAAAATAGCTCATAGCGTCCATCATGCGCACTATACCTATAATTAGTATTTCCTTCTTCAAAAACACCCTTCAAATAGGTACGTTCTATCTGAAACGCAACAATGCCAAAGACACTCATGTAAAAGGTTTCGGTCATATTCTCTCTAAAGACCTTTAATCCAAAGACTTCAATCGTGATAAAAATAAAAATCCAGTACATTAATAATAGTATGGAGACAATGCCGATTACATTACTTAGTTTGACTAGTTGTTTGGGATTCATTTAGGTTGTTTTAGACTTGTTATCGTAATAATTATGTAATTATCATTTATGGAAAATGATTCCTTATTTTACGTCTAATTGCTTGTCTCTTTCCCCCCCCTTCATCTTCCTTTTCAATATACTTCTAAAAATTCAAAATGATGCGATTGACAAGCTTATACTATTTATGGCGAAGAACCCTCTTGTTTTTACTTCTACCAACTACTCTTTTTGCCCAAACAACGATGGATTGGAATTTTTTGGGCCCAGATAACTACGGAGGGACAACGCGTGCTTTGCAGGTAGATATTGGTGAACCAGAACGCGTATATGCTGGCTGTACAACAGGTGGCTTGTGGGTGAGTGATAATACAGGTAAACAATGGAAAGCCAGTGGCTTGGTATATCCTTTTGTAAGTTGTATTGCCCAAGCCATTAGTGGAGATTTGTATGTAGGGACAGGTGATTTTTTTGAAGCCAATACGGGTTATGGTTATGGCGGGCGACCTGGAAATGGTATTTATAAATCGACAGATAAGGGGAAGACTTTTCAACAATTACGAGGCACCTTGCCCGCCAAAAGCAATAGCGTTGAAGGTGATTGGCAATATGTCATAGAATTGGCGGTACACCCCACCAATCCCAAACGGGTATATGCTGCCACCAATACGGGTTTGTTTTGGAGTAATGATGCAGGTAGTACTTGGTCATTGGTACCCAATTTACCCAGAGGGATGGTATTTGACATTGTTATTAGTACAAAAGGAGAGATTCATACCTTTATCGACGACACCTACTATTATTCGAAACAGGATCATTCTTTTGCCACTAATACAGGAGAAGAACTAGGGCAAATTCCACCAATAAGTGGTCGAAAAAGCCTTGCTGTTAGTCCTTCTAACCCCGCCTTTGTTTATGCAGTGGCTACTGACCCTCAAAATTGCATGTATGTGGTTTATAAATCGGAAATGGGAGGAGATGTATGGTTCGAGATTGGTCGTCGCAACTCATTACATCTAGCTCCTTTTACAGAAATACAGCCCTATTCATGGAGGGATCTCCCAACATGCAAAGGAGATTATGCACAAGAAATTGTGGTGCATCCTACTGATCCTGAACGTATTATTGTTGCGGGGGCGATCATTTACCAGTGGTCGGCCATTGATCATTGGCAAGAATACCAAGAAGTGCAACAGTATGGCAATGGGCGGTACTTTCGTAATAATGACATTCACAAAATAGTATATAGCCCACATAATCCAAAACATATTTATGTAGGTACTGATGCGGGCATTTTTCGTTCTTTAAATGGAGGCAGCTCTTTTCATTATCGCGTAGATGGGTACCAAACGGCTCAAATAACGGGTATGGATTTTATGGCAAATGGAAGTTTGATAGCTGGCACTCAAAGGCATGGCTTACAACATCTTCGTTTTCGCGAGCTTGTTCCTATTTCTGGTGAAGTGTTATGGCACGGTCGTTTAGTAGATGTTTTTGCTTCTAAATTGCGCAGCAATATGGTTCTCCCTTTACTGACTGAAGGGCATGCTTTACGTACCTTGAATATGGAGAATTTTCCGTGGTTTTTGGGCGATGCGATTGATTGTATTCCTGCATCTGGACAAGGAGGCTGCCTCGGAGATGGTAAATTGGATAATGGGGCAAGCTACTTTTTAGAAAATGCTTACTGGGAAGATATTACGTCTCAGCAAAGTCAATATTTAACGGGAGATAGTTTAGGGGTTGTGTGGTATTCAGAAAATATCCCAAAACTGAACGAGGCGGGTGGCTTTGATGCAGGTAGTGAAACGAGTTGGCTTCCCCTAGATACCTTAACGGATGCTGAAGGACAGCCAAGCGTGATTACTACTACTCAATTTAGTGCTGATGGGAATGTGGCCTGGGTAGGTTCTAGCTCAGGGGCATTAATGCGCTTAGTAGGTTTTCAAGAAGATAGTATTCGTACCCAAAGCTTTACCCCTTCTTTTTTTGCACAAGGCGAACAACAACGCTATGTCAGTGCTATTGCTATTGATCCGAATGATGCCAATAAAGTACTGATAGCTTTGGGTGGTTTTGACCATACCACTTATTTGTATGGTACTAGTAGTGGCATGAGCGATTTTGCTTCTTTTAAATCTATTCAAAATGACCTACCTAATTGTCCTATTTATGATGTTTTGGTAGACTATGCAGACGCTAATCATTTGATGGCGGCTACTGAAAAAGGGCTGTTTCATTCGTATAATAATGGCTTGGATTGGCTATTGGATGATGCAGGCGTTCCTTTTGCTCCTATTCATCGTATCAAACAGCTTGCTCATCCGCGAATAGGTAATCGGATCGTGACTTTGGTAGCAGTGTATGGGGGCGGGGTATATGCATCGGGTTTTTCGCCTAGTGATTTGGCAACCTCTGTTGATCATTTTTCTAGTGAATATGATGCCTCTATGCTTCGAGTTTACCCGAACCCTACTAGTGATTTTGTATATATAACTGGTTGGGCAAATCAGCAAGAGCAGGTACAAGCCTCTTTATATGATTTACAGGGACGTTTGATTTTACAAGAGCAGGTTACCCTTTCGGAAGGCGTGGATTTGTCTGGTATTGTGGAAGGTTCTTATTTACTAAAGTTAGCCAATGGAGCAGCAACAGTGAGTAAAAAGGTATTTGTTTTGCGATGAGTTTTGCGTGAGGGATAGTAGTGGTAGCTTGACGAAATGGCTGCTTTGTGAAGTAAGAACTAGCGGGGCTGACAGCGGAAGACACCGCTAGGGCTATACTGAACTAGCAGCTATGAGGCAACTACAAGCGGATAGCCCGACGTATATAAAAAAGCGCAGTCATTTACTAATTGTGACTACCAGCGAGGACACTGGCAGGAGCAAGTCGTAAATGATTGCGCTTTTTTATATACGGCACGCCCAATATCCTTTATTGATGTACACGAGTAGCAAAGGAGCGTAGATTTAGTTTAATTTGCTCAACCTTACTAATTTGCTCTTTTGTTTCTTGGTTTTTCTGGTCAATATCTTCTCTATTGGCAGCGAAAGAACCTTTTGCTTTTTCGAGTTGCTCATTAAGTTCATTAATTTCTGCTTGGATTTGTGATTCTTTTTGACGCAGCTCATCTCTCTCAGCTTTGAGCAGGAATAATCTCTCTTCTTCGAGTAGCAAACGCGTTTCGGAAGCTTTTACCGATTCACTAACTGCAAAATCTTCGAGCATTGTTGCAGCCTCGATATACATATCGGGGTGAGATGTTTGTGATAAAAAGGCTCCACCTAAATCAAAAAATACATTTAAGAATAAGCCTTCCCCGTCTTCAAAAGGAACCATTTCTGCATATAGGTCGATGGTATTTGCACTTAGTCGTGGTACATAGGCATCGTCGGTAAAATAGTAATCACCGCTTGGCCCAGATAAATATTGTGTTCGTCTACGTAATTCTGATCGGAGGTATTTTTTCCAATTTTTTCCAATAATCAGTAAATCTCCAGAGTAAATAGGAATTTGTAGACCTGGTTTTTCACTATCATTGATTGTGGTTACAGTTTCAGTAACCTGAATCATAGGAGGATTTTTTAGCATAATATGCATCGAATCACTATAAACGATTATTTCGTTATTAGGCAGTTGATTAGTATTTTGTATTGCTCCTCCAGGTCGAGCATTGCCAGGCACTCTTGCACCTTGACTTTGTGCTTCAAAGCATATACTGCATAGCATTAGTAGTACAAAAACTGTATTCCAATACATTCTTTTCATAGGGCTTAGATCAATTTATAGAGGTTATTTAAACTGGCGTTGGAGTAAGGTGGTTTTAAGTATTAATTAAACAAAGTAAGGAGTTTTCTCGAATCAATTAAGTATTCAAAGTAGGCAAATAATCATTTATTTTATTTATCTGCCTGGTCTTTGAATTGTTTTTACACCTCCACTAACTTGAATATCAGTGAAAATATTGTAGTTCAATGTTAAAAAGATGTTTTTATTAAGTTTTTTTTAAATGTAATAATAAGTTTCATTAATTAAAAACTAAGTTAGTTCTTTTTTGATGAATAATAAAAAAAGGCAGTTACAAATCAATGTAACTGCCTATCTTTTAGGTATTTTTAGTCAAAAGACTTGCTTAACGCACCATTCTAATTCCATCTTGATAGATTACAATATACGCATCGCTAAATCCACGAGTTTGTAGATCACGAAGTGCGTTATCTGCTTCCAACTTGGTTTCGAATCCGCTTAAGATTACTCTTTGTACTCCGTTTCCAGCACTTTCGGTAGAAACTAACCCTAAGTCATGTAAGGTACTATATTTTCCTAGATCGGGAGAGTAAGCTGCATCCAATTGGATTTTGTACTCGGTACCATAGGTAGATTTTCTACTTTTAGAAGCTGGTGTTGGTGTCATTGGTTCGGCACAACATTCGTCGGGATTACTACTACTACTTGAGCTACTTGTAGAAGAAGTAGGATAGTTATCATAAGAACTAGAAGA
>JAHDCM010000008.1:0-8919 GCA_020629895.1 Bacteroidota bacterium | reverse complement strand
GAGTAAGACGATCCTGAACCTGATGAGTAAGATGACCCGCTACTACTTGGAGCAGTATAAGTACTTTCTGATACACCGTAGTTTGAAGAAGGACTCGTTTCAGAAGAATAAGAAGAACCTGATGAGTAGGTACTACTAGCACCGCTACCACTAGAGTAGGTACTTGTACCGTTACCACTACTAGAGTAAGTACTTCCACTAGAGTAGGTACTACTGCTGCTACCTTTAGGAATGGTATAAGCATCACTGATACCAACTCCATTGTTAGGACTTCCTCCCATATTGTACGAAGAGTTGTTGTTGTAGGTACTACTAGGGAAAGGTACTGTTGAGTAAATTCCTCCTGGATCGTAACTACCTTGTCCTCCTGAATATTCTTGAGTAGAATAGATACCACCTGGCTGGTAACTACCTCCTTGTGCGCCTCCTACATAAGTATTAGAAGAAACACCGTAGTCAGAGCTAGTTCCATTATTATTATACATGATTTCACCAGAACCATTTTTGTAGTAGTTTCTACCTTTGTTGTAATCTGTATCGTAATAGTAGCGTGGTAAACTGTATTGTGCGCCATTGAGGTCACAACCTGTTAATACAAACTCGGTACGTCTGTTTTCTTGATGTTTGGCATCTGAACACGGAACACCGTTACGACAATCGTTTGCTAATTGGCTTTCTCCGTATCCAACTGCTGTAAGGCGTTGTGGTAAGATACCACGAGAAATGATATAATCTCTAGCTGCATTGGCACGTCTTTCAGAAAGTGCTTGGTTGTATGCACTAGAACCTCTCGAATCGGTATGTGAACGTAATTCGATGGTAATACATGGGTTATTAAGCATAAAATTGACAATCTTATCCAGCTCTACTTTTGCATCTTCACGAATATGCGACTTATCAAAATCGTAGTAAATGTGATTTAATATCGGAAGTGGTAAGTCAGGACGAGAATTTTGACTATTATCACTAATGATAATTGGCTTAGTTGTTTCTGTAATAACTGGAATTTCTGTTACCCCAATATCTAACGCTAAGTCTTTTTGTAGTGGGTTGGTACAATCACGACCAATGGTAGAAACAGTTCTTGTTTCAGTAAAGTATCGTTCTTTGGTTGCGTGTACGGTATAATTTGATTCTGCTAAAATTTCAAAGGTATAAGTTCCATCTGGCCCTGTCACCATTTGCTGTGTTTCTCTTGTATCGAGATTGGTTAGTTTTACCAAGGCTCCTTCTACTGAAGAACCTGTTGATTTGTTATAAATACGCCCTGTCACCCAACAGTTTGGATTCACATATACTGGTGGAATAACTACTGGTGTAGGTAATGGTACTGGTGTAATTGGATCTTCTACTACAATAACAGGCGGAGGAGTAGGAGTTGGTGGTGGTGGCGGAGGAGGAGTTGGTAATGGTGTAATTTCCTCTGTATCAGGAGGTGTTGGAGGAGATACGATGTCTACCACTGGTTCTGTTTCCTCGGTTGGTTCTTCCGTATCTGGTAAAGGTGGCGGTGTTACTACTAATTGGGCTGAATCAATCACTACTGGTGGACAGATAGGAATAACAATTTCGATACGTCCGACATCCTCTTTGGTTAATACCTCAACTGAGTTATCTTCGTAGTTCATTTTACTAGCAGCAACGGTATATTGTTTACCAGGAGAAACTGGGAAGGTGAAAGAACCATTTTGATTGGTTTCTTTACGTTGCATTACTTCTCCATCTTCTACTAAGATCACCTCTGCATCAGCAATTAAATCTTGTGTTTCACAGTTAACAACGATACCTGTTAGTACATTTGCCAATTTACTGAAACTATAAATGTCGTCATCCCCACTACATCCAGCACGGTTAGAGGTTAAGTATCCTTTTTTGTTTTCACCATCAACGATAAAGGCAAAATCATCTGAATTGGTGTTGATTGGGAAACGTAAGTTTTCGGGTACACTCCATGTACCGTCGTCTTGTAATTTGGTCGAGAATACATCTAATCCTCCAAGGCCAGGAAGTGCATCAGAAGAGAAGTATAAGGTTCCATCTTCTGAGATGAAAGGGAACATTTCTTTTCCTTCGGTATTAATTTCTGGGCCTAAGTTTTCAGGTTGCCCCCAGCTTTCTCCACTTTTATAGCTTACATATACGTCTGTTTCTCCATATCCACCTGGCATATCAGAAATAAAGTAAAGAGCTTGTCCATCTGCACTAAGGGCAGGATGTCCAACAGAATACTCTGTACTATTGAATGGAAGTGGCTCAATATCGCTCCATTTTTCTCCATTCTTTTCAGACTTAAATAGTTGGAGGTTAACTGTTTTAAGGTTATCACGCATTTTGTAGGCAATTTGCCCTTCGTCGTCATAGCTAATTTTACCTTTATAGAAGCTATTACGTGTAAAATACATGGTATTACCATCTGTACTAAAGGTAACAGTACCTTCGTGCATCCAGGTATTGGCTTTTCCTTTTAAGTTTTGTGGTTTGCTTAATGTATTAGGCTGGCTGCCTTGTTGTTCGGCATAAAAAAGGTCAAGGAAGTTAACTCCTCTCCAATTGTATTCTTTATCCTTATTTTTCACATTATTTTCAGATGCGAATACAATTCCGTCTTTATAAAAAGAAGGTCCAAAATCAGCTAAAGAAGAGTTGATGTTTGTACAGCTAATATCATAAATACCAGGATCTGTTAAAAAATAATTGGCTTGTTCACAAGCTTCTACTTGCCTTAAACCACGAGAGTCGGCAGGTACTAGCTGCGCGTATTCCATAAAAGCTTGTTTAGCCTCTTCAAATTTTCCATTTGATTTGAGAGCCATCCCGTAATAGTAACGGTGAATAGGTTCACTTTCAGCAAGATCAACTACCTGCTCGTACCAATATTCTGACTCTACTGGCATATTCATTAGACGGTAACATTCCGCTAATTTGATCTTTGCTTCTGGTACATCTGACTTTGCTAAAATCTTCTTATAGGCTTCCGCAGCTTCAGGGAATGCATATCTATCATAACATGCATTCGCTTTTTTCAGCTTTCCATCCTGTGCTTGAACTGTGGTGAAGACACAACACATCAAAAGCATGAAAAGGGCAGATGATCTTAAATTCTTCATCCCGAAATAATTTAAATTTATTGTAAGAAATGATTATTTTGGTTAATGCAGCAAAGAAATTGCAAAAACAATACCAAACTGAAAGGTAGACGAGGCAATACTTAGTGAGCTTTTTAATGCTAAAACACTGATTACTAAAGCATTACCACATACACACGACTTCTGGTGGCATTGGCAATTCAAGGCTATCTATTGGTTAAAAACATTAGATAGACATTAAATGCTGCTATTCTTTTTCGGAAGTTGGTAGACGGAGTATATGGTGGCAATATGATCACATCACTAACGTCATATAAATATGAAGAGCTGGTACAAATTCTAATGGCTTTGCTTATGCTCTACAAAAATCGTTCACAAAATGTATTAGGACATGATACCATACGCTCATTTATCTATTTTATATAGGGGGATAGGTACTTTTATACCTTCGTTAAACATAGGGTGACTAGGGGGAATGAAACTTTTCAGGAAGTAAGATAAATGACTTTTTTATTACAATAAAAATTGATCAATTATATTTTATTGGGTAGACACTTAAACCCTATAATATACTTATAAGTACTACAAAATTACGCAAATTACTGCACAGTTTGAGTTTTAAAAACAGGCAAAAACACTATCTTGACTATTTTGACAAAGTAATAACAAGTTAACAAAGTCCATTTTAAAATGCCTTTCTCATACTATCCAGACATATTAAACTCATATACCCAACACCTCAAAAAAACCACAAACAAATAAAAACAAAAGCATTATACATATAACTTTAATCTTTTTATTTTTAAAAACTTATTTAAGTAATTGTTTTTTCTCATTTATTTTCTGCTTAGGGACAATAAAAAAAAATGAAGTGAATAGGGCTATTTCAAATAAGTCTATTTTTGACCATTAAAAACATCTTTTGGCATTTAACAGCGAAAATATTTGAAAAAGCCATCTATCAAAACATGACAAAAAACAGACAATTTATTTTTATTTAATGAAAACAATTCTATTTATCCTGCTCGTTTTTTTCGGCATTTTTTTTCTTTTTAGTTCCTTCGAACAAGGAATCATAAAAAAGATAGAAAACATGACGGATAAGTTTTTTTTCTCCAATACTTCGTTTTCTGCTCATTTGGAAGCTGGAGATTCTCTTCTTTTTTCCTTGATTATTCGAAATGAAGATACCCTTGTTCAAACGGTTTATTTTCCAGAAGTACGTTTGGTGAATGAGGCTCGTTTGCGTTTACTAGTCCTTACTAATAGTGCCGATGAGCAACAGGAAATGCAACAAGGGCTACGCGCCCTACAAGAACAATTTGATCATTTTGACCTAAGCCTCCTTAACACTTTTAACCCTGACACCCTCCATCAGGCATTGAGTCAAACGGATATTTTATGGATTCCCAAACAGGAAGATTGTATTATATCCGTCTTTAAACAGTTTAGTGGTATTCTATATGAATTTGTACAAGAAGGAGGAACTGTTTTATTTACAGGTACTAGTATTTCTAATGGTATTAATGATGCGGCTTGCTTTTTCGCTAGTGACTTATTGGAAGGGAGCTATATAGATTTTTTAAGTCGCCCTAAGTCACTCTCAAATCAAGTACCTAATGATCCATTTACAACTAAGGTGACATTTCCCTATACAAGTCCTTTTACTACCTTTTATTATCAGATACAAAATGAAGATTGGCAATCATTGGTCACTTATCAAGATTTTGATGTAATGGGTTATCGTTCAATTGGGCGCGGGAAAGTGGTATTAATTGGACATGATTTTCACCAAAGTAACCCAGCAACTCAACAATTATTGGCAAATGTGGTGATGCAGGCGCGACAAGGAGCTGATAATTGGTTATTTTTTTCTCCAAAAGAATTAACCCTAGAAGCAGGAATCACTGACACCATTGAGGTATGGATCAAAGCAACAAACATACAGGGGGGGCATTATAAACAAATGGTAGATGTATGGACCAATGAAAATATCTACACAACCCTCTCCTTTGATTTGACTGTTTCTGGCAAACCAGAACTAGCAATATTAACAGACACACTAAATTATGGGAAACAATTGGTGGGAAGTTCTAAGTTAGACACTTTGTGGCTTGAAAACATAGGAACAGATACCTTAAAAATAGACCGTATTTTATGGGGAGAATCTCCTTTTAAAATGGATACATTCCCTTCCTACCTTATTGCTAAAGAACGCTTAGGTATTCCTATTACTTTTGTTCCTACTACTATTCAAACCTATACTAGTACTGCTACTATTTATACGAATGCGGGTATTGATACCATTTATTTATTAGGTGAAGGACTGCCTGCTCCTAGTGTTCAGGTCACTCCCGACACCTTGCAGATTAGCCTACCTGTGGGAAGCAGTACAACCGATAGTATTTGTATTCAAAATATTGCTACTGTTCCACTCCCCTACTCGCTTGAATCTATACTTCCTAGTTTATCTCAATCTCTATTAATATACACAACTGGCGTAGATGTTTTAGAAGAATACCCAAACACCTTAGCTGCGATTCAACTTTATTTACCTAATTTGCCTATAACGACAACCAACACTCAAAATGAGTTTGTTTTAGATAGTTTATTGCAATTTTACCCTGTTTTACTCATTCCCGAAATTGAAGATGGGCAATATTGGAATCTTTTCAAGGATTTTGAGTCCATTTTACATCAATATGTAGCACGTGGCGGAACCCTTATTTTTTTAGGGACTTTTAATGGAATGCCCATTAAAAATAGTGGCTTTTTGAATGGTGAATTTGAATCGTTACTAGTAGACCCTTTAGCAAATATCTATTTCCCACAAACGACCCATCCAATCGTTCAGGGAGTTCGTGACTCTTTTCCCACTTTTAGTGCGATGTATGCCATTAATAACCTTCCTGCATCTTGGCAATCCTTAGCCGAGCTAAGAGAAACCAAACAAAGCATTTTAGCAATCAAAGAAATGGAAAAAGGGCGGGTTATTTACTTAGCCACTGATTTTTTCAGCTATACCGAAGAGGTCGCTCATTTACTTAGTAATGCCATCGAATTAGGCTTATCCTCTCCCTTAGCAACTTGGTTTACCATGACTCCAGTTCAAGCGGATACGCTCGAAAATGAGTCTCGTAAAATACCGCTATTTATAGATGCAAGTGATTTGTTAGGAGGACGTTATGAGACAGGTATTTTAATTAAAACAGGTGACCCTTTACATCCAGAAGTATATGTGCCTATTATTTTAACAGTAGTAGGAGAAGCTGCTATTGAATTAGATAAAACTAGTTTGGATTTTGGGGAAGTGATCATTTCTGATACCATCACACAAGTACTAAATATCTATAATCCGGGTACTGATAGTTTATTTATTCCCTCCATTAGTAGCACCCATTCCGACTTTATTGTCAATCAAAGAAGCATCACTATTCCTCCACAAGCTACTAGTGACTTACAAGTCACCTTCGCCCCTCAACAAATTCAAGACTACCAAGACCAACTCCTACTCGAAAACAATGTACAAGATATAAGCATTCCTCTAATCGGAAAGGGGCTAGGTACACCTGATTTAAGATATTCACCAGATAGCATTTACCTCAAAATAGCCGCAGGAAGCTTAGATACAATACCAGTACATTTTTTGAACCAGGGAGCAGGTGATTTACTTTGGGAAACAGTTTGCGCCAAAGACTCCATTGCATTACTGGCGTGGACTTATCAGGTTCAGGCCGACAATTATCTCAAAATTACTCGCCTTATTGAAGAGGAGATGCCAGAAACAGTAATTACCAGCATCAGCTCTAAAAAAGCTCAAGACCTTCGTCTAGCACTAGAAGGAAAAGATATTTTATTACTTCCCTCACCTCAAAAACACATTATTGAAGCAGAAATTTGGCAAAACTTAGCAAGTGTTTTTCAACAATTTATGGAAGCGGGAGGCAGCATCATTATGACAGGTAGTAATTGTGATTACTGCCTCGAAAATATCGGTTTACCCGTAGACACCTCCACGGTATTGAGTTATGTAGGACAATTACATATTGAACAGGCCTTAGCTCCACTAGTACAAGGCTTAGAAACGATTTTTATTCCAACAGGAGACGCCTATTTACATCGCTTCACCACCTCTTCTAACCAGGTGTATCTTCCCGATGACAAAAATATGTACACCATCGCTACTCAAAAAAGAGGTGTTGGCAACGCTATTTATATAGGATTCAACTATAATAGTACCGATCAAAATACCACGCAAGCACTAATCAATGCGATTCGTTGGGGTAGTCGCCAATTACCAAACTGGCTCAACCTTTCTACCTGTGAAGCAACACTAAATCCTAACCAAGAAAAACCCCTAGAAATACAAATCAACACAACTAGTTTAGCAGCGGGCATTTATGAATACCAACTTTTACTAAACACCAATATACCTTCACAACCACTCTTAGAAATTCCGATACAAATAGAGGTGGCACCTTTTCCACAGGCTATTTTTAGTACTCAAAATGGCACTGTCAGTTGTGATGGCATCGTGCAGTTTACAAACCTTTCTCTGCACGACCCAAGCACTTGGGAGTGGGATTTTGGAGATGGAAACACAAGCACTGAAGAAGCACCATTTCACGCCTACGACCAAGCAGGAAACTACACTGTGTCCTTAACCGTTTGCAATGATTTAGGCTGCCACGAACAAATACGAGAAGCCTATATAAGCGTTAACTACGACTTTCTATATTGTGATACCGTACCTATTCCCCAATATTTTAGCGATACTAGCCATAACTGTTATGGAGTAATAACTGATAGTGGAGGAACTAATGATTATCACAACAATACCAATCTCTATAATAGTCAACTCATTATACAGCCACCTAATGCCTCTAAAATTCAATTACAATTTACCGAATTTCACTATGAATCAGGTTACGACTTTCTTCAAGTGTACGATGGCATAGGAACCCAAGCCCCCTTAATTGGACAATATAGTGGACAACTACTCCCCAATATCAATGGGCTAATTGAATCAAGTGGTGGAGCTATTACACTGCTACAAGCAACAGATAATACCAGCGGACAATCGGGTTTTATTGCCACTTGGACATGCACAGCTCCTAATGCTGCGCCTAATGCCTTATTTGATATACACCTAGTAGATGGCTGTGAAGGACGGCTGCAATTATTAGATCAATCTGATAATTTTCCCGAATCGTGGGAATGGAATTTTGGAGATGGAAATACTAGTACCGAACAAGCACCAACTCATCAATATACTGCCAATGGAAGCTACGAAATACAACTAACCGCTTGCAATCCATTAGGTTGTCAAACTACCTCCCAAACGATTGCATTGGATAGCATTCTACAAGTTATCACCATCATTCCTGATGCCATTCTAGTAGATAAAACGGTACTTTTTCAAGATCAAACACCTAATGCTGTCGATTGGAATTGGGATTTTGGAAATGGACAAGTAGTGGTAGGCATTCAAAATCCGCTTATCTCTTTTCAAGAAGCAGGCATTTACACCATTAAAGTGGAGGTAACCGATATAAATGGCTGTTCGGGTATTCGTACATACGAAATTACAGTAGGTAGTACCTCGCTTGCTAACGATGATACCCGCTTATTACAAGCGTTTCCAAATCCCGCCGATCATTTTTTGCAGCTTGAATTAAGTGAATACATCATTGCTTGGGAACTAGTAGATGTAACCGGAAAAGAAACGATACCACTTATTTATACTGAAGGACAACAACAAATGACCTTATCAACAGCAAGTATAAAAACGGGCGTTTATTTCTTGAAACTGCTTACTAATGCGCATACTTAT
>JAHDCM010000437.1:1412-3001 GCA_020629895.1 Bacteroidota bacterium | reverse complement strand
ATGATTGGATAAGCGTTACGTGAAAATAATAGTTGTTTTTTGTGAGCAAACTTGTTTGCTCATCTCAGATGATTTTTCTTATCAATCATCCCGTCATTCAATCATCCCGATTTTAACGTCATCCAATCAACCCATCATCCAGTCATCCACTCATTAATCAAGGCACCACCTCCACCACTTCTCCCTTCTCAATCCGAAACGCAATATGGCGATACGTATCTACATTCGCCTTTGTATGCGGATGCACCCCAGGAATCCAATCAGGTAACATACGTACTAAGTCAAGAAGTTGCTCACTAATACGCGAATCAAAAGTATAAGGCTGGTATTTGAGATCACATTCTTTCACTGTAAAATGCCCCATAGCTCCCTCACAATTCACTGTAAAACGCACTTGGAAATAACCATTTTGATCAGCTGTATTTTGTGGTTTTTGGTAACGCGCTAAAATAAAGCGATTCATCTCCTTTTGTCCTCCCTTATAATCTAAATCAAAGCGATAATACTCACTCAATAGCTCTTGGTTACACAAATTGAAATCTGAAGTAGGAACTAAATCGACTGGAATAGTAGGCAGCTCACTTATTTGGTAAGTGGTAAAAGCTTTTTCTCGAACCGTATTATCAAAAAAGGTAAAAGGATTATCATTTTTATACAGTGTAAACGATTGCTTACCCACATTGGTAATCTGTCGAACATCCATATTTTTTACGTTACAAGAATCTCCTTGATAGGAAGTCGTCACAAAAAATAAATACCCATTATGATCTTGAATTTCATAACAATATGTTTCACTCTCTGCAAAAAGAAATGTATCATCGTGGTAATAATAACGTGTTAAATGAAACTGCTTTCCTTCTACTTGCCAATAATCCAAGTGATAGAAACCACCTTTTGCTTGTTTACGATCCATCCATGTCTTCCCATCCAATATCGTTTCTATGGCAGCAATTTCAGGTAAAGTTCTCACCTCCTTTGGCCGTTTAGCTGCTCGATAATAGTACTTGCGTTGCTCTGAAGGTGCAGACGCAGTCGTCATACCCAACTCATCTTTAGTCAGTAAATCAATATCGTATACTAGGGTATCCATATAGAGTTGCCCCTCCTCTACTTTCCAATGCCAAGTCGTATCCTCCCCCAAACCATTTAAGAAACGAACATCTACCTTACCATCCTCTTCAAAATGAAATAAGGTATGGTTTGAAACGTAATAGTATTTATTAAAGTAAGTACCTAGCCAAGTGCCAAGTATTTTTTCGGAGGGCGTGGAAGGTTTATCTTTTAATTCGGGTTGTGTGAAGGCGATCAATAATATACCAGAGCTTCCTAGTAAAAAAACAAATAATACCAATAGTAATTTTCGCATCTACACTTATTTTTATGGGTGAATAACTTGAGATTAATGCAATCGTCTTGTAGTACACCACAAAAATAAGAAGGTTCCAAGTAAACCAACTATTTATTTAGTTAAAAAACTATAAAAATAGTTGGACAGAAATATAATATTAGCACCAGAACCAGCAGTATCTTTCAAACACAAGCCCTTTCTGACTTTTAAACAAACAAATATTGTCCTTTAAGCAAAGTAA
>JAHDCM010000437.1:0-1312 GCA_020629895.1 Bacteroidota bacterium | reverse complement strand
AAGGCTGGACTCCCCAAAGATTAGGGAATTTAAGTGGTAAAACCTATCTCATAACAGGAGCAAACACCGGAGCAGGATTTGAAGCGACAAAGATATTGTTGAGTAAAGGTGCGGAGGTAGTGATGCTTAACCGAAATGAAATAAAATCTAGTAACGCAATCAACAATCTAAAAGAGCAATTGGGGGCAAATGTTAAGGTTTCATTTATTAAAATGGATTTAGCCGAGCTTGCTTCTGTACGCAAGGCGGCAGCAGAAGTACTTCGTACAGTATCTCAAATTGATGCATTGATTTGTAATGCCGCTGTTGCACAAATAGCCAAACAGACGTTTACCGTTGACGGTTTTGAAAGTAATTTAGGCATTAATCATTATGGACATTTTCTCTTGGTTAATCTGCTATTTGAGCAAGTGGCACAATCGAAAGGAAGAATTGTGGTAGTTGCAAGTGAAGGGTATAAAATGGGATTGAAGACCATCCAGTTTGAAGATATGAACTTTGACAAAAATTATCATCCTAATAATACCTACTGTCATAGTAAATTGGCGCAGATGATGTTTGCTTATGAATTACAAGATCGAATAAAAGCAGCTAACAAAGAGGTAAAAGTTTATGTATGTCATCCAGGTGCTTCTAAAACATCTCTAATTAGAAAAGATGCCCCTTTAATGACCAGAATTGCGTGGTCTATTATGTCATCATTACCCATCGTTCAATCAGCTGAAAAAGGAGCCTACCCTGAAGTAATGTGTGCCACAGAAGATGGGCTAGATCAGAAGGCTTATTATGGGCCTACGGGTAGCATGTACTTTAGCGGGCCAGTTGGAGCGTGTAGGTTGGAGCCTTTTGTTCAGGACAAAAGAATTATGGAAAAATTATGGAATATTTCAGAGAATCAAACAGGTCAAAAATTTCAATTACAAAATAAAATTGCAGAATAATTAAAATATAAATACATGGACATATTAAAAGTAGCAACTGATTGGGCAAAAGCCGAAGTTTTTTCCGCACAATTTTTTATTTTTTTCGGCATTCTTTTTCTCATAGCAAGTATAGGCTTTTGGCAATTGGGAAAAACAGAATTAGCTAAAGCATATATTATACCGATGCTGGTCGCAGGTATTTTAACACTAATCATCGGTGTCGGATTATTTATTGCCAACCAGTCAAGAGTTACCAGTTTTGTCAAAGATTATAATCAGGATGCATCTGCTTTTGTAAAATCGGAAATTATTAGAACCGAAAAAACAATCCATGATTTTCAAAATACAGTGTACAAAGTCATTCCACTTATTATTATAGTCGCTGCACT
>JAHDCM010000007.1:12309-18743 GCA_020629895.1 Bacteroidota bacterium | reverse complement strand
TAAGTCAGAAATTATGGATAGCAAGTCAACAGATGCGTGACTTTCCAATAATACGAAGAGGCTGTCTGAATTTTAAATCCAGACAGCCTCTAAGGTATTCAGAATGATGGTTCTAGTTATTTTTTAAGTGGTAAATCAGATTAGTCATTTTTTTTTTTCAACGAATCATTTATAAAACCTTTGGGCTTCAAATGATCAGAGCGTATAATAGGTTTTCTTGGTTCCCTATCTTTAAAATACCTCTCAGAAAATTCATTATTCTTATTTTTGGGATCAGGGTTTGTTGGTTTATCATTATTATTTTTATTAAACTTCTTCTTCATGATTTTTTTTAGTTTTATTGATTTCTATAAATAGAATCATTATCTAATTTAATAATAAAAGCTATCTAAATAACTCACAAAAGGATGAATAGTTAATAGCCCTCTCTGAACAGATAGATCAAACCTATTCTCAAAATCGCTACATTTCTTTAACATTTCATCATAATGATCATTATATTCTCCATAATTCTCACCAAAAATAGCATAATTATCAAAGAAAACAACACAAATTTTTCTATTATTTTTATTTAAAAATATTTCAAATAATTTTATATCAGATTCAGAAAGGTTATCAATATTAGCTAACGCATATATAAATGGAACATTGTCCCCTTCGTATAAGTCAAAAATTATTCCATGCCCATCACTCATTTTGCTCATACATCCCTTATTATAACCATATATATCAATAATAGGTTTTAAATAGTCTAATGTATTTTTCGTCTTAATATTATTCTTTCTAGAAGCTTTTCTAAGTTCAAGTATAGAACTGAATTCATTACTTGTTAAACGCCCATATTTTACAATGTTATTTTTATATGCACCATCTGGTATTTCTGTACTTATTTTTCTTTTCGCAGATAACTCAAACTCTTTAGCTAAGGCTTCCCTTAGTTCATTCACAACAGCGGATGAATTCTTGTCACCATCATTATTAAGGATCGGATTAGAACTAACGAATTTTATCTCTTTCAAATAAGTAGGCTTGACTACCTTTCTTAGAAAGATAGGCCAAAGTTTCTTCGAAGACTTCTTTCTTCTTGACGGTATATTTTGTTTAATGGTTTGGACAATATATCTAGAGGCAAGCAATCTAGGACAGATAAATGCCAAAATTAAATCTGCCTTTTGTAATTGAATTTTTAATTCATGACTAATGTTTTTACCAGGTTGAATTAATTCTTCATAAAAAAATTTAACGCAAAATTCAAGCTCCAAATACTGCACATCTTCATATATGTCTTTTATTGGATTAACATCATTATTACTATACAAAAACAAAACATTATATGATTTTTTTTGTGCTATCATTTAAAAATATATTTTTAACAAAAATAGCACAAACACAATAATAAACCCTATACATTTAGGACATAGTAATGTCAAATATTTGTAAGTATTAAAAAAACCTCGTCAGCCAAAGCTAACGAGGCAAAAAAAAAATGGGTGCCCAGAACAGGAGTCGAACCTGCACGTCCTTGCGGACACTGACCCCTCAAGCCAGCGCGTCTACCAATTCCGCCATCTGGGCATTTCCAATAAGATAAAACTACTCAAGCAACCTCCACCAAACCAACAAAGTTCCGCAAAGATAATAAACCCCTACCGATTACAAAACAAACCAGAAAATATCTTCCTTCATTTCCTATCTCCTTCGCATTTCTCCTCCCTGTCTCTTCTATGACATTGTCCTTCTATACACTCACTCCATCCGCACCACCACCTCTACTCCCTCCCCACGAAACACATACTCCTGCTGATTCCCATTCAACAAAATACTCAGTGGCACCTCCACCACACCCACCAAATCATCATCTATCAAATCATCATCCATCACCTTCACCAACACACTCGCCCCCAATTTAGGCTCCAACTGCACCCGCACATCCTCCCAACTCGCTTGATAACTATTCTCCACAATCTTCGATTTAGCCAATTGCAGATTAGCATCATCCGTGAGCGTCACATACAAATCTGGAGCCTCCACATCATACATCACCGAATACACATCCCAACGCTTCGAAGTATCCACCCGTACCTCCGCTACCCGAAACTTCAAATCAGAACGCGGTACATTCAGCAACATCCGCTTTACCTTCCCAAAACCCAACTCCTTCCGATCCAATGCAGCACCTAACATCTCCTGAAACGTCCCCGCCCAACTCCCCATCACATCGGGCGACTTAATATAATCCACATCTACTACCTCAAAAGTCACCTTATCACTTTCCGAAACTATAAACCGAGGCGAATAAGCATGATGCCATTTATTAAAATAAGTGTTCTCTGAAGCAGCGGATGTAAAAATAGGATCATTTTTATAAGTCGTTTGCAAACTAACCGACCATTGTATATCTGGTGCCTCTGTACCATCATTTTGAAAATCCAATACATCCCATTTCTGCCCATTTTTATCCAACTTCATTGCCTCTATCTCATCAATACCAACCTTCATACTTCGTACAGCAGGCTTATTGGTTACCAACTCATGCTCCTGAATCCCCTCAAAATAATGATAGGTATTGACTGCAACCGTATCCCGAAAATTAAAGCGATCCTCTCGATAGAAAAAACGCACATTCACCTTCGAATTTTTAGCAGACAACTGCATCGCATAATAAGGCATAAAGGTCGCCAAAGGATAAAAAGCATCTTTCCCCGAAACCGTTACCGCTTCTTTCGTATCATGATCCGTAATCTTTCGTACCACGCCCCCCTTCTGATCCCAAATCGGCACAAACTGACTCACCGAAAAACTTTTAGACAATGCTAAAACATCATTATCTCCAGCATAAACACTCTCCGCACGACTAACCTGTATCGCCTCCCCATTCGCATCTTCAAATAACAAATACAACTCAAATTTTTTACCCGCCATCGACGTTTCACCATTCATCATCAAATCCAACTCAAACAAAATCCCCTGAATACCATTGTTTTGGGTCGCTGCATTTGCCCGCACACCATCCAAACGCAAGTTGTGATTCACCTCGCGAACAAACTTTCGAGGCTTTTCTTTCTTTCCCAAGCCAAACTGTGCTAAACTATTACTAGGAACGAACATCATAAACAAGCAGAAAGCAATAAAATATCGCCCCATATTTATCGTTAAAGTCTGTAACATATCGTCGTCAAATTAGAAGATTCTATTGCGAATATCCACCCAATGTAAAAACAATCCTTTATCTTTATAATCCACTTTTTGCCAACACAATTGCATCAGCTAAACCAAACACATGATCTATAAATCCCTATTATCCACTCTTCTCAGTTTATTCTTCTTCTCCACTGTTTGGGCGCAAGAAACCAAAATTTATACACATACCAGCAAAGCCTACCAAAATGCCCGCTCTCATTTTGAACAAGGTAATTATACCCTTGCTCAAAAAACATTTGGAGACTTCATCGCACAATTACAACAACCCATCACCGATGAACAAGAAATTCAACGTGTAGTCTCTCGTTATCACATTGCCCTATGCGCTCGCAAACTCAATAGCCCCGATACCGAATACCTCTTCACTCAATTTATTGATGAAGAAGATTATGACAAATACAATAGCCAAGCTTATTACCACCTCGGACAAATTTACTTTGCCAAAAAACGCTACCGAAACGCCATCGCAGCCTTCGAAAGTATTAGTCTCGATGACCTGAGTGGAGCCGAAAGAGCCGAATTTTACTTCCAAAATGCCTATGCTAATTTTGTCAGCAAAAATATAAAAAAAGCCAAACAACTCTTTGGAAGAATTATCAATGTTCGCAATCAATACTACTATGACGCCAATTACTATTATGGCGTCATCGGATTCTTCGATAGAGACCTAGAAAGCGCACTCGCTAGTTTCAAAAAAATTGAAAAAAATAAAAAATATTCAAGGGCCATCCCTTACTACATTTCCCTTATTTACTTCTTCCGCAAAGAATCTGACCAATTACTCAGGTATGCCGCTCCAAAAGCCAAACAAGAAAATATAAAATACCGAAAAGAACTCAATCAACTCGTAGGACAAACGTACTTCAATCGTCAAAAATTTCAAGAAGCACTCCCCTTTCTCGAATATTATGTCAATAATAGCAATAAAGTATCCAAAAATGATGTCTACCAACTCGCTTTTACCGAATATCGAGTCGGTAAATATAACGATGCCATCAAAAACTTTAGAGAACTAAACGCGCTCAACGAACTAATGGGACAAAATGCCCTCTACCACCTAGCCGATTGTTACCTACGTACCAACCAAAAAGCAAAAGCACGAAACGCATTTGCCGAAGCTGCCCGATACAACTTCGATGCCACCATTCAGGAAGTATCTTATTTCAATTATGCCAAATTATCCTACGAACTCGGTTTTAATAATGTAGCCCTCAGTTCGCTACAAAACTTTATCAACGGATACCCCCGCTCAAAATACTCCGTCGAAGCACGCTCCTACCTCTCTACCATCTTCGAGTCCTCCAAAAACTATCAAGAAGCACTCGACGTACTCGAAACCATACCCAACAAAACACCACAACTACAACGTACACAACAAAGGGCTGCCTACTATCGTGCAGTAGAACTATTTAAAGAAATGCGTTTCCAAGAAGCAATGGGACTATTCGACCAAGCCATACAAAATGCTAAAGACCCACAAATCGTTGCCATGTGCCACTTCTGGAAAGGGGACATCTTTTACCGACGTATGCAATACGAAACTGCTATCGGAGCTATGACCGCTTATCTGCGTGGCTCTAATAATCAATATATTTCTGATAAAATCAACCCCGCAACCGCCAATTATACCATCGCTTATAGCCTCTATAAACTCAAACAATTCAACCAAGCAAAAACCGCCTTCGATAGAGCCGTCACTAGCGCACAAGGAAATGTAAGATACGCTAGTCAAGGATCAGTTATCCGCCAAATATACCCCGATGCCTTGCTTCGTAGCGGCGACTGCAACTTCCTCCTGAGAAATTATCCCAATGCACTAACCCGATACAACCAAGTCATTCAAGGCAATATGCCCGATGCCGACTACGCCTATTATCAAAAAGGAATCTTACAAGGCTTACAAGGTAATGAACGCGAGAAAATTGCCACCTTATCCAAACTACTACAAATGCAAAGCGATTCCCCCTATGGCGATGACGCATTGCTGCAAATCGCACTGTCACACGTCAACCTCAACAACAAACAAGCAGCTATTGATGCCCATGAACGCCTACGCGCACAATACCCCAATAGCCCCTATATCCCACAATCACTCACCTATCAAGGCCTCATCTTCTTCAATATGAACCAATACAAAAGGGCATTGCAAAAGTACGATGAAGTCATTCAAAAATATCCTTATACCCCACAATCCCAAGAAGCACTCGCAGGAATCAAAGATGTTTACTTTGCCAAAGGAGATGCACAAGGATACGGTAAACATATCCGCAAATATCCAGGCGTCGAATTTAGTAACGCTGCCGAAGATTCTCTCACCTTCGAAATCG
This sequence comes from Bacteroidota bacterium, assembly GCA_020629895.1. Taxonomy (GTDB): domain Bacteria; phylum Bacteroidota; class Bacteroidia; order Chitinophagales; family UBA2359; genus JAHDHP01. The sequence continues at coordinate 13,215 of JAHDCM010000007.1, read as the reverse complement.
CAGAAACCTACTACAACAAAGGCGACTGCAATAACGCGGTTCAAAGTCTCAACCGTTATCTAAGCAATTTTCCTAGAGGTGTCTACGCCTTATACGCACACCATTATCGAGGTATGTGCTTATATAGCCAAGAAAAATACCTCCAAGCAGGAAGCGACTTCGATTATATCATCGACCGATACCCCAACCTATTCTACGAAAAAGCACTCGATAGAGGAGCCAGAATCTCCTTCTTCAAGAAAAAAGACTACGAAGAATCATACCAACGATTCAAACAACTTGCCGCCATTACCAAAGATAAAACCCTGCGTGCCGAAGCACTTCGAGGACTAGTAAAATGTAGCTACCTCACCAAACGATACGCAGAAACCCAAACATATAGCCAAAAACTATTACAATTCCCCCGTGCAAACGATCAAGACAAAATCGATGCACATTTCTACAAAGGAATGGCCGCCTACGAAAGCGGAAATACCAATGGCGCACTCTCCGACTTCCAACAAGTTGCCAACCTTACCGACAACGAACAAGGAGCGCAAGTACGTTATCTCACAGCTCTCATATTCTTCGAGCGGGGCGACCTCAATGCCAGCGAAAAAGCATGCCGACGCACCTATAACGAAACATCTGCTCATGAAGAATGGACGGTCAAGGCATTCAGACTACTAGCAGAAATATATGTATTACGCGATGAGCTTTTCCAAGCAAAAGCAACACTCAAAAGCATCCTCGATAACTACGAAAAAGAAGACCAACTAAAACGCGAAACAAGAGAACGACTACGAGAAATCGAAGCCAAAGAAGAAGCCAACTCGAAAATCGAACTTCGACCAGCAGCAGCAACACCTGGCAACGATTACCTCGAAATGGAACCCGAATAGTTAATCATTCAATCACCCAATCATC
>JAHDCM010000007.1:0-12209 GCA_020629895.1 Bacteroidota bacterium | reverse complement strand
ACCACCCCACCCGACATCAAAACCGACAATATTGATGTTGTAAAAACGTATGAACCAATCTTACAAAACGCCGAAAAAATAACCTTCCTACCCGACGACAACGGATCAGGAAAAAGAGACCCCAATAGCAATACAGGAGGACAACCAGGAAACAATACAGGAGGACAACCAGGAAATAATACAAGCCCCAACAACCGCCCCTATTTCTCCAACTACGATGTCCCCAACAGATTCCTAACCATGAGCTACCAACCAACCAAGCTCAAACCCATCGCTTGGCGACCCGACAAAAAGAAACGAAGCATTCAAGATGCACAAGACAATTATAACTTTTGGATGCGAGGTGCTTATGGGCTACCTCATACCCTATTCGGACACTTATCAGCCGCAACCAACCCACAAAGATGGGGCTACGTAGGCTTCAACGCCGATCATATCAACACCAATGGGAAGCAAGACTTTAAAGATTATATGCGTTCAGGAGCAAGCCTCTTTGCACATAACTACCTCGAACTTGCCAACCTTGATTATAATGTCTCCTACAACCGAGACCAATACCACCTGTACGGATACGATCAAACGGACACCACCCTCAACTATACTAATGATGACCTACGACTAGTCTATAATAACATAGGAGCCGCTATCGCGCTAACAAGCAACAGTGAAAACACCGTAGATGTACGTTTTAGAGCATCTGGAAAATACAACCGCTATTTTGAGAAAGGGCAAAACAAAGAAAACAACATCGCCTTAGAGGGTGATGCTGGAAAAATGATTTCCGAAATAGCCGAACTCGGAGGCTTCGCCAAATTGTGGTTCACCAATCACAAAGATAGCTCCGCCACCAATACCTTCTCTGCCAATATTACCCCACGACTTTCCTTCCTACCAGATATGGGTAGCTTTAGCATTGGAGCCTCTGCCCTAATGGTCAATAAAACAGTCAAAGCATTTCCTTATCTCAACCTAGAAATATACATCGTTCCCGACCGTTTTACCCTTTATGGTGGCTGGAATAAAGAACTACTCCCTAACAATATGATGACCCTGACACAAGAAAACCCATTCCTAGATCAGTATATCAATTATCGCAACTCATTCCGCGAAAACCGTTTCGGTGGTTTTAAAGGTAGTTTCAACAAAATGATCTCCTATGATTTGCGCTTTAGTCAAAACCGAACCGAACAACAACCCTTGTTCCTCAATAAAGCAACCGACCCTAAAACCTTTGTTGTAGTGTACGACTCACTCCTTAATACCCTCCACGGACGTGCCGAAATTGGATTTAATTTAAATAAATTTGTCGAACTTGGGATTGAAGGAAATTACTACCATTATCAACTACAAAACCAAGAAGCGGCATGGCACTTACCCACTTTCAAATTAGGTACACACATCCAATTTACCCCCATGTCAAAACTCCAGATTACTGCCGATCTTTTTGCGTGGAATAAAACACCCGCACGAAACGCAGAAGGAGAATATGAGTTAATAAAAGGAACCGCAGATATCAATGCAGGTGTCAAATACCAACTAGTAGATAATTTCGCGCTATTTGCCAATGTTAACAACATCGTTTCTACCAAATATCGCCGCTATTTACGCTATCCGAGCTACGGAATCAATGCATTAGGTGGATTTATGCTTAGGTTCTGATGTGATGTTATTTTTTTTCACTAATTTTAAATTTTTCAAACATCACCACCCACATTTCTATTAAACAAATACCTCGAACCCCATTTATCATCGCTAAACCATCTACCAAATGGCAGCCAATATTGACCTAGTTAAGCATATACAAAATATCCTCTTTGAAAATAATAAAGTGACCATCCCCGGATTAGGAACCTTTACCAAAAAACAACAAAATGCCCAAATAAATAAAGAGGAGCAAACCCTAGAACCGCCTATTACTAAACTTGAGTTTCAAGATAGCCTCAAACTCAATGATGGAGTACTGGTCGATTATGTTTCCCAAGCAGAAGATTTACCCGATTATATCGTCGAAGAAATACTGACCAAGTTTGTACAAAACACCCTCAAACAAATCAATACGGGTGATAAGGTACAGCTAGGAGCAATCGGTACCCTATACACCCAAGAAGGAAATAGCAATATCCTATTAGATACAAAAGATAGCATCAACTTCTCATTTGATAATTTCGGACTAACCACTCTCGAACTCCCCGATATTGCCTTTGAAGAAAGTGAAATACCTGCCACTAGCCTCGAAGATTTTGGCGCAATGCCCGAAGCAACCTCGCCACCTACTAACACGCCTCAACCAACCGAGCGACTAGAAACAGCCGATCATCTCCGCATCGAAGAGCGACAAACTCCTCCCCCTGTTGTACCTGCCCAAAAAAATAAATCCGTAGCAGACGTACTAGCTGAAAGAGCCGCCACTAACGAAGGTACAGCTGTGGCAGCTACTCCCGCCGCTATTGAAACAACCCAAAAAAGGAAAAACTCCATCTTCTGGCGTTGGATCATCCCACTACTAATACTACTTGCTTTTGTCTTATTATTAATTCAACTTTTTTCTGGTAAAAATAACTTCAGTAATAATAGTACCTCCCAAGTAATTGCTCAAAACAAATCCAATTCAGCAGCGATAAGCCCTCCAGTAGCATCTAATGATGGTCAAACAAATGAACAAACAGCAAATACCGCTGGAATAGCAGTTGTAGACTCAAGTCAGCAAACAACTGATTCACTTGAATTTCAAGCCGTTACAGAATCAAGAGCAGACGAATCTACAATGGAGATCGAAACCGCTAATATCGACGAAGCTGCCAGTAATACAGAAGAACCGACTATAAATACAACCAATAATATAAGTGAAAAAGCGACCAATTCTCCCCCAAGTACGTCAGCACCTAAAAAAACAACCTCTACAAAAACTAAAAGTGCTACTAGCTCAAAACCCAAAAGTACTAATACAGTAAAACCTAAAACAAGTAGCCCAAAGCCCAAGAAAACAACAAACCCAAAACCGAAATCTACTTCTAAACCAAAATCAAGTTATGCACCTCCTAAAGCACGCCCAACCAAAGAGTCCCCATTTAACATCGTTCACTCTGGCCCCGCCGAGTATAGCGACCGTTCTCTAAAACGAGGCTACTATATCATAGTAGGTGCCTTCAGAAGTAGACCAAGTGCTAAAAAATTAGTCGATAAAATGAAACGACAAGGATATGATGCTCGTTTATTAACAACTTCCAACGGGTATTACCGAGCAGGAATATATACTGGACATGACCTAAATAAAACCAGTAAACAATATAAAGAATCCAGACGAAAGCATCACAAAAAAGCATGGGTATTGTTATTTGAATAATTCTAACCCATCTGGTACAAAAAAAGGAGGTATTTTAAAAATACCTCCTTTTTTTTATTAACTTATGTCACCAATTCATCATAATCAAGCTTGGCATAAGATTAGTAGTAGCTTTTGACAGCTTTTTAATATAATTTAAAGGTTTAAAGCCCAATTTAACTAACTACTAGAAGTTTAGGTAAGCTCATTCATTATTTATTCTTCTTTCTAACCCAATAAAGACAATAGCTTGATGAAAGCTAATGTGACATCTCCTAGCCAATTCGTCTCAAAAACGTAAAAATATTATCATTTTTCATAATCAAATACCAATAGTAAATGAATCGAACGCTTCACCTATTGATTATCCTTCTACTAGGGGCGGCATTTACATGGTGGTGGACTTGTAGGTATATGAACGATCGTTTTGATTGTTTTATTTGCCCAGGTCAGCGCATTGTAGCTCCTGCTACAACAACTGCACCAGCACCAGCCGTAGAATCTCCTCCTCCAGTAGTTCCCCTTACCATTCAAGATGGGAGCAAATACTTCCTCAATCGTTCCAACGATAATTTCATCTTTCCTACTTCAGGTAATACACCCGAAATAGCAGGAGCGATACAAAGCAAGATTCCCGAAATTGCGACCTACCTAAAAACGAATGGTAACAAATCGCTTTCACTAACAGGATTATACGCCGCTGATGAATCGAATAGCACTAAATTTCCTAATTTAGGTATTGGAAGAGCAGAAGCGATTAAGCAAAAATTAGTCGCAGCGGGTGCACCAGCAGCACAAATATCCACGAATGGACGGCAACAAGGAAATCTTAATTTCTATAAAGATAAACTTTATGGAGGTGTTAATTTCAAATTTGACACCCAACAGCCTGTTGCAGCCAAGCCCGAACCAGCTACGGTTAAAACATCCGTACGGGTTCCTCCCAATATTCAAACACAAATGAATAACATTATCGGTGGCATGAGCTTTACCGAAAATGAACCAGGCTTTAAACCAGATGGAAAAGCCAATGCAGGAATTAACCAAATGATCAAATTCCTCAAAGATAATCCCGGACGAAAACTAGTCGTAACAGGCTACTATCGCTCCAGTGAAACCAATAATACCAAATTCGAAAATCTAGGGTTAGCTCGCGCCGACCAAATCATCCAACGAATGGTGAAAAGAGGTGTCGATAAGGAACAACTCGTTCCTGAAGCTAAATTATTGGACAAACTTGGATTAAATCTCGATATTCAAAAACGCCAATTAGTAGATGCAGAAGTAGCCAAAACGCTCTTTAAACCACGTACCCTTTACTTCAAGTCTGGAACCTCTGATTTAGTCATGACACCCGAACTTGAAAAGTATTTCAAAGACATGCAGAAATACTTACAACAAGAAGAAGACGTAACCATCCACCTAACTGGACATACCGATAATACAGGTGATGCCAATAAGAACATGACACTTGGAAAAAAACGAGCCGACGAAGTAAAAGGTATCATTGCCAAACGAGGTGTAAAAGCTAATCGTATTACTACGTCTTCTGAAGGGCAAAATAAACCTATCGCCGATAATAATACGGAAGAAGGAAAACAGAAAAACCGTCGTGTCGAAATGGTTGCCAAACAAAAATAAGTGGTACTAAACCAACTTATGAAAACTGAAAAATAATTTCTTAAAAATCAAAATAATTCAAATATGTGGGATCTTTTAATAGCCCTCCTATTATTAGCCGCTTTTACCATTGCTGTTTACCTTTGGTTTCAAAGCAAAATTGGCGGATATGTAACCGCCCTTAAAGAAAAAGAAAAGGAGCTTGAAGAATGCGCCAATAAACGCAATTACCTCATCTCTATTAAAGATAAACTTGAAGGAGATATTAAAACAGGTAAAGTAGACCTCGAAAAAGCCAAAGAAGATGCCAAGCGATACCAAAAGAAAATCAATACCAAGTCGCTGGAAATCTCTGAGCTAGAAACAAAACTAGAGGGAATCGAATACTACAAGAAAAAATTCGAAGAAGTAGAACCGCAAATTACTTCCAAAGAAACCGAAATTAACCGACTGGTAGGCGAAATAAAAGGACTAGATGGCAAGGTGAAAGAGAATAATGACAAATTTGTCAATGCTCGTAAAGAAATTGACACCCTTAATGAACAAATTGCCAGCCTACAACGTGTGCGTTCTGAGTACAACTCACTCAAACTAGGTAAGGCTCGTATGGAAGATAAAATCGAAGATCTTAAAAAGAGACTCGCAGCCAAAGAAGCGGAACTAGCTGATAATACCTCTCAAGCAGAGTTGGAAGCGCGTATCCAATTACTCGAAACCGAATTGGCAAGCCTCAAAAAGGCAAACTTGTCGCTCGCAGATACACACGAAAAAGTAACGACCGAGAAAGACACTCTACTCAAAGAAAGAGAAGAATTTATCAGTATCAAAGGACAGTACGAAGTACTTTCTAAAGATCATAATGAACTACGTGCAGAATTGCAAAAAACAAAAATCAAATTGCAAGATGCCAACGCTAGTAGCGATGATACCAGTGCCTTACAAACAGAGCTAGAAGCTGTAAGAGCCAGTTATAACCGCCTCAAAGGAGTAGATGACAAATACACCACTCTAAATACTGAAACCGAACAACTGCGTAAAGATCTCGCCGCAGCTAAAGCAGCTAGTGCTGATGTTGAACAACTGCGTAAAGACCTAGCCGATTGTAGGGCCAGTAAAGCAGAAGTGAAGCAGGCACTTTCTAAAGAAGAAGAGAAACTTGCTCAAATTAGAGCTAAAGCGAGCCTGATTAACTTTGAAAAAATTGGACGAGCTTCTGAAACCGAAAAAGATGACCTTAAACGCATTAAAGGGGTAGGTCCTTTCCTCGAAAAGAAACTCAACGCACTTGGCATCTTCACCTTCCGCCAAATCGCCAACCTCGACGATGAAATGGAAGAGAAAGTAAACGATGCAATCGAGTTTTTCCCTGGTCGTATCAAACGCGACGAGTGGGCAAAACAAGCCAAAGAGCTTCACAACGAAAAACTGAATAAAGGATAATCAATTTGTCTGAATAATTCATGTATAACCAACCAGTCATTAAGGCAACTTATTGACTGGTTTTTCTTTATCTCAAAACGATTTATGTCAGACGATTTACGATTGAACGCGTGACGATATTTTAATCGTAAAAGCATTGATCGTCAGACGTTAATCGTTCCATCGTCAATCGTTCATCATGCTTGCCATCTGCAAACTCTCCACCATCCCCCTTCGCGCTGACGCCAAAGATAGCAGCGAAATGGTTAGCCAACTACTATTTGGAGAAACCTTCGAAGTACTAGACAACAAAGACAACTGGCTATTCATCCAGCAAAGCTATGACGGTTATCAAGGCTGGATAGACGAAAAACAGTGCCTCACTATCACAGAACTACCCGACACCAAGCAAGCTCATTGTAATACTTCATTAGGACAGGCCAGTCCTATACCTTCCTCATCTATCACACCACACACACCATACCCCCTATTGCTATCTCCTGGCTCCACCCTCCCCTACTATAACAAAAAGGATCGTACCTTCAAATTAGGAGAGCAAACTTGGCAATACACCCCCAATCACTCAATCACCCAATCACCCAACCATCCAATCAACCAATCATATATCTACCTTAATACTCCTTACCTCTGGGGCGGTCGCTCTATCTTCGGAATAGATTGCTCTGGACTCACCCAAGTTGTCTTTAAAATGATGGGCATTCCCATTTTACGTGATGCATCACAGCAAGCCATACAAGGCACCACCATCAGATGGGGAGCGATTCAGGAAGGAGACCTCGCATTTTTCAGCACCAAAAGCGAGCGCATTACACATGTAGGAATTATTCTCGAAAATAATCAGATTATCCATGCACACGGACAAGTACGTATAGATCGCTTAGATGAAACAGGAATTTATAATGAGGATCAAGCAAAATATACACATCGGCTGCGGTGGGTGAAGCGAATGAGGGGAATGAGGGATTAAAGGATGGAGGGCGTTTAATCGTCTACCGCGTGAGGGATAGTAGTGATAGCTTGGCGAAATAGCTACTTTTGTGAAGCAAGGACTAGCGGGGCTGACAGCGGAAGACACCGCTAGGATTATGCTGAACTAGTAGCTATGAGACAACTATAAACGGATAGCCCGACGGCTATCAAAAAAAGCGCAGTAACCATTTTATGGTTATTGCGCTTTTTTGATAGGCGGCACGCCCGATGTCACAGAGCTAAGAACAGTCTATTATTCACACATATCTGATTTGATGCATTTATTAGGGCAAGTACAAGATATTGCCCCTACAAAATCTGACATATTGTTGCGCTTATGTTCCATGACATTATCAACACGCCGAATAAGGTAATCACTGTTTAAAAATCTTATACGTTTTGGTTTCTGTACCAACCGTCAATTTAGCGAGATAAATACCACTAGGCTGATCTGTCAAATCGACTTTTTGGTTGAGGGACAGTACCTGTGATTGTTGTACCCTAAATAGCTCCTGACCAATAGGACTAAAGACTTCTAAACGCACATCGTTGGCATTGGGTAGGATGACATCCATTTGGAAGGAGCCAGTGGTAGGATTCGGAAAAACGCTAACCGACTCCACTAAACCATCTTCTTCTAAACCGACAGAACGATAGACTTCGATATAGCCTGATTTTAGTTCGGAATCGGTTCCTCCTGGATTGGTAGCTCGTAGGCTCACATTGTACACGCCTGCTTGTGTATATTGCACAATTGGATTGCGATCACTAGAGGTAGACGGCACGCCTCCAGGAAATTCCCATAACCATGAGGTAGGCGAATTGGATGATTGATCTTTGAAGGAAACCGTTAGAGAGGCAGCCCCTGAACGCGTATCTACGGTAAAGTTGGCGACAGGCTTTTGATATTGACGCTCACCACGCGTGTACCATACGGGCCATTTTCCTTCGGTAAATAAAATTTCGGGATTTCCAGAAGGAGAAATGCGATCACTTCCTAAGCCAACTACTGCCACAACGGTATCTCCCTGATATACAGAGGTATAAGCCATTTGTCGATCATCGGGCGAGAAGCTTGGATAACCAAACATGTTATTTACTTCTATAATAGTTCCTACTTCTCCTGTTTCGACATTAGCGGCTAAGATTCCGAATTGGTCTTCAAAGGAATCATATACATCAAAACAAACAATATTATTAGAGTTTTTAGAGTAGGTAGGGTTGCCAATACTGATGCCCTCTGGTAATGAAGGAAATAGCTTAGAAACGCGTCCATCATCAAAGCGGTTGGAGGCATTATCCCATACTTTTACAACGCCAATATCGTAATAATCAAGCGACTGCCCAGAGAAATCACGTAGTAGGTTGTAGGCATCGTACATCACAAATTCACCTGTTGCATCCCATTCGATATGATCGGCAAATAATGGTTGTCCGCCTTCTACACCTTCAGCAGTAGTAGGATTGGTCAATTCAAAGGAGCGTTGTTCTTGGGTATTGAAATCGTACACATAAATATTACGGTCGTCACTATACGCACTAATCATGGCGATCTTAGAACCATCGGGAGAAGAGGCAACATTAAACCAAGCACTGTTGTCGGAAAGGGCTGAGACGGCATTGTTGGTGAGATCAACATCATAAATATTATAATCGTTAGCACTTACAAAGCTGGCTAGGGTTCCGTTTTCTATTACGCTTGGCTTACGCACGGCTCTTTTGGTTGTTAAGCCTACTAATTTTTGACTCGCAAAATTGTAGTCATATAAGGTGAACGAATCTCCTCCACTAGAGGCATCGTGTACAATCATGTGTTCATCTCCTTGTACAGGTGGTAATTCTGGTTCTTCTGGCTCTGGATCAATAATGACATCACCATTTCCTGCAATTCCTACATCGTCAAAGGCTTTGCGGGCGGCATTCGCTTCGGTCGCGCCATATAATTCTTGTGCCGATTTTACAATGGCTGACCGACAATCGGTAAAGCGAGAGGATTGCGTTAAATAACGGCTTAATGCACGATAATAAACGCGTTCTGCTTTATCTTTTCCTACTGATTGGCAGTAGTTATAAAAAGCCTTATTGGGGATACCACTATTGATATGTACCCCTCCGTTATCTTCGTTGATAGACAGGTTTTCATATTCTCGCATGTGCGAAGGTTGGTAAGAAGGACTTCCTTTGGAGCCACCATTATGTGGATCAGATACGTCCCGCAAAGCTCCTGAACGAAAAATATCAGTTGCTTTAATCACCTCCTCACCTACTTGCCAATCATCGCGGTCAATCATGACTCCAAATACGTCAGCAAAAGATTCATTTAAGGCACCTGCTTGGAATTCATATTTTAAATTAGCGGTACTTTGAATCACACCATGACTCATTTCATGACCTGCTACATCCAATGCTTTGGCTAAAGGATAGAAAATATCTTTTCCGTTTCCATACGCCATAAAGTGTCCATTCCAGAAAGCATTTTCCATTGGTGCGCCATTTCGCTCAGTAATATTAACAATAGAAGTAATAGTTCCTCCTCGTCCATCAAGTGCATTACGACCGTGGGTATCTTTGAAATATTCGTAACATATTCCTGCATTATAGTGTGCGGATACCGCATTGGCTTGTCCACTCCAATCGTTGCGATTTTTAGAGGCTGCAAACCCTAACCACTGGTTGATCTCATACACAGAGTGATCGTAAAGGTCTAGTGTTAGGATCGCACCTACGGGATCGTTGGGAATTTGAGAACGGCTGGCATTAAACATGGGGCGTGAAGCGTCTAACATGAGGTAGTTGCCGTTGTCTTCGTACAAATTAAGGGTACGATTTTTTCCTAATAAATCTCGCCCACTCCCTGTTGTTGGGCCAAGTGTACAGGTACCATAATAATGTTTAAGTACCTCTCCACTATGGGCATCTATAAAGTATTCGTAGCGGTGTAAGATGTCTGAAAAATAAGATACATGCCATACAAGGTGAAATTTGTCGCCTTCTTCCATTGGTAAAATAACCAATTCTGGTTCGGGCAATTCGAAGCCTACAATATCTTTAAAAGCTGCTGGCACCTCGTGATCATGGTGATGATGTTGATCTTTGTCTGCTACTTTATGTTCAATAAAATGCTCTTCTGCAAAATGTTCGGCTGCTTCGGCATTGATATAAGGTACAACAGATTCTATGTTTGGAGTAGGGAAATAACGTCCGTTAAAACTTTCTACCTTGCTATCTTTGAGGTGTACAACCACATCGGAAGCCCAAACAGGCACCCCTTCAAAATATTGATCCATTCGGATATGGGTCATCCCCAAGTCGTCTTGCTCTTCGGTACGTACCATAAATTCCTCTTCGGGACGCTCAATTTTTAATAATGATTTGTTTTCCTTTAAAAAGTGGGTAGCTAATGCGCTTGGTGCAGCCGATTTACCTTGAAATTTATCAGCAATCAGGTCGGTACCCGAAATAAAATAAGGAATCGCTTGCTGTTCTGCCCATTGTATTTTTACACTTTTATCTGTCTTTTTCAGTTTTGCCACACTTTTTCTAGCGATTGCATCATTTTTAACAAGCGAATTGGTAGCATCGGGCAGTAGTGCTACTTCATTAGAAATGGTTTTTGTGTTAGAAATGCGGGTTGCTTCTTTTAATTGAGGAGCGGCATCCGTAGGTTTAAGTCCTTTACGCTCTCCATGTTTGATGGGTGTTTGTGCTTGTACATCTAATTGTACACTTCCTAAGATAAGAAGACAAAGCATTCCATAGGCAAGTTTTTTAACTATACTCATAGCTACATTTTTTTTTGGTTGAAGGAAGGGGGTAATGTTGTGTTCCTTTTTGAAACGCAGGCCAAGACATAAAGGTGCATCCGTAAAGATACATAGAATTGGTGCTTTTGTTACCTTCAACAATTAGTGGTAAAGAAATTGTTGGGCAGTTATTAATATTAAAAATAAACCGCATATCCAAATGTGCAGGAGGAGTAGTTTAAATTTGGTCGGTTTGCCACAGCGGGTATTCGCTAAGGGTATGCTTTTGCAGTAGTTCGGTTTTATAGACGTTCTTACCTAAAAATGGATTAATACGTCCCTGAAATAAGTTATAGACGACGACTTAAAGTGTTACCACTCATCCAATTAGAATGAGCAATAACACTTTCAAAATCAAGTTCGTAAATATTTACATATTATTTTCCAATTATTTTCATAACCGCATCATAATATTGCTGAATATTGGCAGGGACTTGATGATCTGCACTGCCCCAACGCACATTATTTCTATACGCATCGCTTTCCACTTTAATGGAGTAAGTCATATTGCCAGGATGGCTAAATTTCACTTTTTGTAATTCTAATTGATCTAGCTGATTATACACCTCATTGAGTTCATTACTAGAAAGTGTTTTTACTATTTTGGTAGCATCTGGTTTTAAACTATTGGTTTTAATCACTTTTCCATCTGGTCTTATTTGAAAAGAAGTTGTTGCTCCAGTAAAGCCTCCACCAGAAGCGATTGTAATTGTTGCACGTCCCGAACTAGCACTAGTTCCTAATGGTTTCGGTCCTTTATTTTCCATTGCTTGTTCTAAGGTTGTTTTAGGACGTGAAGTAGGTTTGGCAGTATTCGACCGCGGTACAAATTTGTCATCTGCTGGTCGTGCCGTGGTGGTAGTCGTAGTGGTAGGTGTTTCTGTCTTAGTAGTGGTAGTGGTAGTCGTCGTAGCTGTTGTTGTATTAGTCACCTTTTGTGTAGTAGTAGTTGGAATAGGTGTTGGCGCAGGAGGAGGTGTTAGCTTCGCTTGTGGCTTAGGCGTAGGAGGAGGTGTTGGTTTTGCCTGTGGCTTCGGTGTCGGTTTTGCCTGTGG
>JAHDCM010000436.1 GCA_020629895.1 Bacteroidota bacterium | reverse complement strand
TTATATTGACAAGTTTCAGCGGCTAGGCTGATTTGCCTTCCTCACACGTTCCATCGTCTCTGAACCTTTCCCCTTCTCCAAACGTTAAAAAACTGCCATTTTGTCACAAAAAAGCCTATCTTTGTGCATTCTTTGGAAAAAGTTACATTTCTTGTAATCAAAGACCATAATTAACCACTCTATTTATACATACAGACACTAATTCATCTACCATGCAGGAGAACGAGTTAATCAACGAATTGAAACAGCATGTCAACACGCCGTTAGAAGAAGCGCGACAAGGAGAAGCCCTTGCACTTGAGCAAGTTGTGGAAGCCCAAAATGGTCGTCATTTTTATATCGAGAGTTACGGCTGTCAAATGAATTTTAATGATAGTGAAATTGTTGCCTCTATCCTTCAAAAAGAGGGGTATGGCTTGAGCAAAGACTACGAATCAGCTGATATTATTTTATTAAATACCTGCTCTATTCGCGACAAAGCAGAACAACGAGTACGCAACCGCCTGAAAGTCATTAACCAGGTGAAGAAAAAACGCCCCGATGCATTGGTAGGCATTTTAGGTTGTATGGCAGAACGTTTGAAAACTAAATTGTTAGAGGAAGAACAGGTTGTTGATATTGTAATTGGCCCAGATGCCTATCGCGACCTTCCTAACCTCATTACAGAAGCAGGAGGCGGACAAAAAGCGGTCAATGTACTTCTTTCAAGAGAAGAAACCTATGGAGATATTAACCCTATTCGGTTAGATTCAAATGGTGTTACTGCATTTGTATCCATTATGCGTGGCTGTGACAATATGTGTTCTTTCTGTGTCGTACCTTTTACGCGCGGTCGAGAACGTAGCCGCAATACCTTTTCCATTCTTGCCGAAGTACAAAACTTAATAGATCGCAATTATAAGGAAGTAACACTCTTGGGGCAAAATGTAGATTCATATAAATGGACTAATCCAGAGACAAATGAGGTAGTTAATTTTGCACAACTTTTAGAGATGGTTGCACAATTAAGCCCTGAACTACGTGTACGCTTCTCTACCTCTCATCCCAAAGATATTACCAACGAAGTATTACATACAATCGCTAAATACGAAAACATCTGTAACTACATTCATTTACCTGTACAAGCAGGCGGTTCGCGTATCTTGAAAAAAATGAACCGTACTTATGACCGTGAATGGTATTTAGAACGTGTGCAAGCCATTCGTAAAATTATTCCCGATTGTGCCATTTCTAGCGACATTATTGCGGGATTCTGCTCCGAAACAGAAGCAGATCACCAAGAGACACTCAGCCTCATGGAAATTGTTCAGTACGACATGTCCTATATGTTCATTTATTCGGAACGACCAAAAACCCTAGCGGCTCGACGCTATGAAGATGATGTACCAGAGGCAACTAAAAAACGAAGACTACAAGAAATTATAGCCCTACAAACCCAACACGCGCTTATGCGTAATAAAGCACATGTTGGCAAAGTGTACAAAGTGCTGGTAGAAAAAGAATCTAAACGCTCTAGCGACGATTTATGTGGACGTAATGACCAAAACAAAATGGTTATTTTTCCTCGTGGCAATCACCAACCTGGCGACTATGTAAATGTACTGATTGAATCTTGCACCTCTGCTAGTTTGAAAGGGAAAGTGGTTGATTGATGAATAAAGGTATTACACTTATAATGTAATGGCTAATCAACAAGGAATGCATTATCCCAACAAACCATCACTATCTGACTCCTCATTAAAAACAAAACATGAATTTACAATCAATTAAACAGCGATACGGAATAATAGGCAACTCAGTGGGGCTAAACAATGCCCTAAGTGTTGCCATGCGTGTTGCTTCTACAGACTTATCAGTCCTGATACTAGGAGAAAGTGGGGTGGGAAAAGAAGTCTTTTCAAAAATTATTCATAGCCAAAGTCCTCGTAAACACGAAATGCTCATTGCTGTTAACTGTGGGGCGATCCCTGAAGGCACCATTGACTCGGAGCTTTTTGGGCATGAAAAAGGAGCTTTCACAGGAGCAAGTGATAAACGTAAAGGATATTTCGAAGTAGTAAACGGAGGTACTATTTTCTTGGATGAAATTGGAGAAATGCCATTAGGTACCCAAGCGCGGTTATTACGGGTATTAGAAACAGGTGAATTTTTGAAGGTAGGTTCCTCAAAAGCACAACGAACTGATGTGCGGGTGATTGCAGCTACCAATGTGAATTTGCTGGAAGCAGTAAAAGTAGGTAAATTCCGAGAAGACTTATATTATCGCCTAAATACAGTTCCAATTCAAATTCCGCCTCTCCGAGAACGCAAAGAAGATATTTACCAACTCTTTCGCAAATTTAGTGTAGACCTTGCCGAACAGCACCGCATTGTCCCTATTTCCTTAGATCAAGCGGCTAAAGATATATTATTGAATTATTCATGGCCAGGTAATATTCGAGAGTTAAAAAACATCTCCGAACAAATTACCGTTTTGGCATCCGATCGTATGGTAGGTTCTGAAGAACTTCTTAGCTTTTTACCTAAAGCAAGTGGAGCCTTAACCCGCTTTCCCGTTTTAAGCAATAGCAATCACAACGGCAGTAACAATAATTTTTCTGATCGCGAAATTTTATATAAAATTTTATTTGAAATGCGGCAGGATATTCAAGACCTTAAACAAGCAATGTTACAATTGGTTGGACATGGAAAGGTAATACCTCCTGCACAACAGCTTCCTGGTAAAAATTGGTCAAAAGAATATCCAGCTCCTGCATCTGCTGGAAATGGCTTTAAAACACTCGATAATTCGTCGAATAGTCCCGTTATTATCCATCACAATGTAGAAGACCCTACCGCAAATTATCCGACAGAAGATGTGCATCGTGTGGAAGTAGTAGAAGAATCACTTTCTATTGCTGATAAGGAAAAAGAACTAATCCAAAAAGCCTTGAAGAAACACAAAGGTAAACGAAAAGATGCAGCTCTCGATTTGGGTATTTCTGAACGAACTTTGTATCGTAAAATCAAGGAGTATAATATTGATCAGTAACCCATATAA
>JAHDCM010000435.1 GCA_020629895.1 Bacteroidota bacterium | reverse complement strand
CCCAATACCCCAACGGGGTATTATCATTACCACTAGATACCATCTAATGAATTAGAAAATGCCAAAATAACATAAAAATAAAACCTAAACCTGCCTTTTTGACGGTAGAAAAGCTAAAAAACTGCCAAAAAATGTCAGCAAATAGGCTGGAACCAAATTTGATCTAAAGTGTTATGTAAACGTAATGATGGATTTATTATCTTTCATGTTACAATAAAAAAAATCAATTTATTCATATTTAAAACCAAATCTAATGGCTTTAACATTAACCGATCAGAACTTTGATTCTGAGGTAATCAAATCAGGAAAATTATCTGTTGTTGACTTTTGGGCAACTTGGTGTGGTCCATGTCGCATGTTAGCTCCATCTATTGAGCAATTAGCTGAACAGTATGAGGGGGAAGTAGTGATAGGAAAAGTAGATGTAGATGCTAACCCACAAACCGCCATGCAGTTTGGCGTACGTAACTTACCAACTGTTCTTTTTATTAAAGATGGTGAGGTGGTTGATAAACAAGTAGGTGCTGTACCGAAAGTGGTATTAGATAAGAAGATTAAAGCTCTTCTGTAAGCACTCCTAATTATATATACGAATTAATGTGCTGGACGCCTCCAAATTTTTGGGGGCGTCTTTTTTTTTGGTGATAGGGGGGACGCCCAAAAAAATAATAAAAAACTAAAAATAAGAGTAATTTGAGAAACTATTCGCTATGGTGCTTAGTTGGATAAATAGCATTGATTTTGTAGTATTTCTTTCTAACTATTGATTTTGACTTATGAATATCTGGCAACACGCACTTCTTTCGGAGCGAAAATTTGGGGGAAAAGCGACTGATTATACCCATATTCACCGCTTCATAGATTCTTCAAAGTACTTTTATTACCATGTAAAACATCGCATGTTACTTCATAATTTGTACGGGGTGGAATTGTGTACACAGTTGTTTGGAGAATTTGTGGTGAATGCCGATGGAAAAACGATTTTGGTGCGGGATATTGCAGTAGAGCATTGTCGGGAGGATTTGAATGGGAAGGTGCCTACTTTGTACGAGTGGCTGAGGGATAATCAGGACTTGGCAGATTGGGTAGGAAGTGTACCTGAATTGGAGCAGGAAGAATGGAATCACTTTGTTTGGAAGCCTTTTTTGAGGACGGGTTTAAGGGCGGCTTTTGTGGTGACATGTAGTGATTTGGGGGTGCAGTTGATGGAGCAGTTTTATGGGTTGGAAGCGGCACGGGCATTGACAAAAGCATTGCATCCTAAACAGAAAATTGGAACCTATTTACCTCATTTTAAATTTGCGGAAAAGTGGCAGTACACACCGCAACCAGAAGAACTTCAATGGCTTAAAAATTATGAACAAAACAAAAATAAAACAAACCATTCAACAACTGATTTGGGAGGGTAAGACGGTAGGTGCAGATTGGGATTGTGGCGGAGATGAGGCGATTGTGCAGATACATATTAATGGTGAAGTGTGGGATGAGCCTTATGGAGAAACGAGTGTTTCGTGGCAATTGGGAGATTTATTGATTGATATATTGGGCTTGCCAAGTGCTGGAGAATGTTATAATAAAGGAGAAGGACTTTTTCACCTCAATGACCAAGATCAATTGGTGCTTCATTTTTCTTATAATCAATATTATGTAGATTATTTAGAGGAGAAATTTCCGTGGACAATTAAAGACCCGCATCGTATTCGTCAACATTTATCGAAAGCTAATATTGATTTGATAGGTGGTAAAGATCATTTTCACTTACATACCATGATTCAACAAGGCGATCCGATTGAGCTGCCTGAGGAGGTGACAGATGCCTTTAAAAAGCAGGTAATTGTTTTAATTGAGCATTTGGAAGAACGAGAACCAAGCCAAGAGAAATATCATGGACAACAGGCAAAAGGTTTTTATGTACAAGGAACTTTGACCGCTGATGAAGTGGTTGTGTTTTCGGTGAGTAAAGAGTATTGTTTTGAGGAAAATGCAGAAAATGAACAAGTAATAATTATTGACTAACCATATAAATATATAAACAGATGTTTTTTGTAGATGGTGTTCGTTTTAATGACCTGCAAACTACTTTGCGTATTTATCGGCAACAAGCGAAAAGTAAAGAGGAAGTACTCTCTTATTTTAGTGAAGCAGATAATAAGCAAGAGGTCGCCAGAGTTTATGATAGCTTAATGCCTTTCACGGTTCAAGAGGCTATTTTGTTACCCAATTCGGAGCAGCGAATGGTGAGTTTAAGGGGCTTTGAAATTGAGGATATTGTAGCAAAACTGGATGCTGAGAAAATAGATACACAAACGATTACTAAGAAGCAAATTCGTTGGGATAAGCAGCTAAAGCCCCAAGAAGTGGTGTTTGAAGATACTTACGAATTGTTTAAAATTGGAGCTAAAATACTAGGAGTAGATCGTTGGTGGGGGCAGGAGCCAGCTATTTATTTTGTGAAGTGTCAATGCCCTTCTACAGATCGTAATTACTTTATTTATGTCCCTGCTAAAGTGGCCAAAGAAAATGACGCGATTACAGCCATTGCTTGGACGATGCGTTTTAATGGAGTGCCATTGAACAAGGAACAATACCTGAATTTGATGTACACAGAGAGCTAGGATTTATCAACTATCAAAATTCAACATACCATGAAATTTAACCGTATATATCGACATGGAGATATTATTTTGTTTAAGCTAAAAGAAGAAGTGCTTGAAAAGATGCAACAAACAGGATATGCGCCTACTACTAAAGGGGATAATGCTCCGTTGAAAGGGATTAAGGATACGTTTGTATTGGCAGAAGGAGAGGTAACAGGTCATGCACACCGTTTGAAAGGCAAAATTGAAGTATTAGAACAAAAGGTGCAGGATGAGCAAATTTTGTTTAAAGTGCATCAAAAAACCACTTTGAGTCATGAAGAACATGCGACCTTAGTACTTGAGAAAGGAACTTACCTAAAGGTTCAGCAGGTCGAGTATGATCCGTTTAATGATTTGATCGTCCATATTCGCGATTAACTGAAGACATACAAATAAAATACTCCA
>JAHDCM010000434.1 GCA_020629895.1 Bacteroidota bacterium | reverse complement strand
ATTTACCAAATATATATCATGAAAAAAATAACCGCTTTTTTCTTTATCCTATGCAGTCTTTGTTTATTTAGTAATTGTGATAAGCAAGATGATGTGAATACCGATTGTTCTGAAGATAATAAAATGAACTTTAATGATAAATTTGATTCCGAAGTAGGCAGAACTATCGCCAAAGTATTTAATAACAAATCTATTGGTTTTGATTCCAATGGAGATCCCTTTGTTTGTAATGGAGCGGGTTGGGTCTTTTATTATGATCATGTTGGGCCAGACAATCCTATGATCGCAGATGAGGAAATTACCCAACGATTTTTATTCGAAATAAGCGCACCACCGCTTACAGATAATGTCTTGATAAAAGATGCAGCATTAGAAACAGCCAATGCGCATTATTTCCTCTCTTGTTTTTGTCCTGAAATAGGTTATTTCCCTACTAACGCAGGCACAATAGAGGCTAAACAACAGGTCAATGGAGATTGGGAGGTGACAATAGATGTGGAGTTTGGTAATCAATACCCCAGTAACTACCAACACACGATTATCTTTGAGGAAGAATTTTAAAATAATTTAATGTAAAAACTAATACAGTTATAAATCCAATGATGAAATACATTGGATTTATAACTTGCTGGTAGGCATAAAAGTAATGTGGGTCTTTTTGGAAGATCTCTTTCCCCTTATGCCGAATAGATAGGATACGTACAGCTTAACAGCAATACTATAAAAATGATGGACATTTTTAGATAGTAACGTATGCCTTTTCGTTGTTGCATATTTTACTTATTTGAAGTTGATTACCGCCCAATAAATCCCTTTTACTACTTGTGTCATTCGATCGAAATCAAGTGTTTCAATTGTATCTGTTTTTTGGTGGTAATGCTTATTGCGATAAAAAGCGGTATTACAAATCATAGCCGCTTTATAGCCCTCCTTCCAATAGTTTTGATGATCCGAAAAATCAATGCCAGGCATAGAAGCAGGAGCATTAATGGAGTAAACGGGTACGTTTTGTATTTTGGTCATACGTCGCTTAATTTGTCGGACTATTTTTCCTTGTCCCAATTTACCAATTACGGCAATAAAATTACCTGTACTTGGATATAACAACTTCATTGCGCTAATCGGAAACTCCTGCGAATCTTTTTCATCTGAATAGTAGCCTAACATTTCCAAACAAATCATTCCTTTTACCTGTACATTAGCCGCTTTTAATGAGCGTGCATGAACTGCTGACCCCATGTGTTCGGTTCGGAAATAAGGAGGTTCTTCTAAACTATAAGCTACAAAATCAATTCGATACGCAAGCTCAGGCTTTTGAGAGTTTAAAATCCGAGCCGTTTCCAATAATCCTGCCACTGCACTTGCATTATCATCTGCACCAGCTTGGTCGCCACATACATCATAATGCGCCCCTACAATCAGGCGTTCTGCTTCTTCAGAACCAAATGAGGCAATGACATTTTTATAAGTACGTCCTTCCACCTGATATTCCTGAAAGCTTACTCGTGCATCTTCCAGTTTTTCAAACTCGTCTTTTATATAATCGGCTGCTGCATTCAAAGAAACTAAGTTTTTATAATTTCTAGCAGGTGTTAGGGTGGTTAAAAATTCGACATCTTGATACATTCGATCTTTGTTGGCAAACATAGATGATTTGATCAATTTGCTTTCAGGGAAAAGAGGATTTGTAATAAAACACACTAAAATGGCAATTAACAACAGTATAATACCGAAGAAAATGATAAATTTGGTCATTATTTTGGTAGAATTTTGAGTGATAAATCTTGGAGATACGTCACTTACAACCAATGTACGCATGATTTCGTTTCCTTTATAAGAGATGAATAAAAATGTATTAACAAATAACTTGAGTACCTCCCCAATACATCTAATTAGTTTTGATATACCTGATCCTCCTGATTATGGAGGGATTATAGACGTGTATTACAAAGTGAAAGCACTTTGTGAAGTAGGGGTGAAGGTGCATTTACATTGTTTCGAATATGGACGTTCAAAAAGTACTTACTTAGAAACGATTTGTGAAAGTGTACAGTATTACCCGCGCAAAAAATGGTGGCGAAGTTTGCCTCTCAAAAGACCCCATATTGTCAGTTCTCGTTATGCTGATCAGCTAGTAAAAAACTTGCTACGAGATACAGCTCCTATCTTATTCGAAGGTTTACATACTTGTGCCATTTTAGCACATCCTGCTCTTAAACATAGAAACAAACTAGTTCGTACTCATAATATCGAACACGAGTATTACTGGTACTTACACGTTTCTGAAAAAAGCCGCTGGAAACAATACTATTTTCTTAGAGAAGCTGCTTTGCTAGAGAGATTTGAAAAACAACTTCAATTTGCCAATCACATCCTTCCCATTTCGCCCAATGATACCGATTCTATTCGGCAGCGATTTCCAACTCAACATATACACTATATACCTGCCTTTCACTCTAACCAAACCGTTATGGCACCACTTGGAAAAGGAAGCTATTTGCTGTATCATGGCAATTTAAGTGTAAATGAAAATATTGGGGTGGCATTATATCTCCTTAAATTTGTTTTTCCAGCTATAAAAATACCTTGTTTTATTGCGGGTAAAAATCCATCTACAGAAATACTGGAAGAAGCTGAAAAGTATTCTCATATTGGAATTATTCCCAATCCAAGTGATGTTGAAATGGAAAAGCTTATCGAAGAAGCACATATTCACCTACTACCCACCTTTCAAGCAACAGGTATCAAACTCAAGCTTCTACATGCACTCTATAAAGGGCGTTTTTGTATCGTCAATTTTGAGATGATTCAACAAACAGGACTTGAATCGCTGTGCCATCGTGCCGATACACCAGATGAAATGATCCAACAAATTAATAGCTTGCTTCAAGAAGCCTTTACGGCTGAGCTAAAACAACATCGAACAAGCTTACTACACTCCATTTTCGATAATAAAGCCAATGCCCAAAAAATTGTAAAATTACTATGATTACTACTTCCTTTTTCCAATTATTCAAAATCGGTCCTGGCCCGTCTAGTTCGCATACTGTTGG
>JAHDCM010000006.1:6795-18998 GCA_020629895.1 Bacteroidota bacterium | reverse complement strand
CATAAAAGAAATGAAAGTACATCTAAGAGCTTTCATAAAAGGATCAAAGAGAAGATGAAGTCCATATAAGAGTTGTCTTCGACAACAGAGCCTCATTCATTCAATCATTCAGTCAACCACTCATTCACTCATTGTTTACCGCGTGAGGGATAGTAGTGGTAGCTTGGAGAACTAGCTGCCTTATGAAGCAAGGACTAGCAGGGCTGACAGCGGAAGACACTGCTAGGACTATGCTGAATAGGTGGGTAGGAACCAACTACAAGCGGATAGCCCGACCCCATTTTATGGAAAAAGATGCCGCCAGCGGAACGTTAGCGGAAACATCTTTTTCCATAAAATGGGGACACGCCCAGAGATGCATGATAGACTTATTTAACTAGGCATCAACTCTTTTTGAATAAAAAAGCTACCAATAACAACTGCATCTTCTACCATAAATTTCCAATAATAACGACCAGGAGAGAGATTTGATTGGGAGAGATCAATTTCAAAATGTTGTGTGTCTGATTCAAATTCTTCAGCGATTTTTTCACGAGATTGGTTATCTTCTACTACAATTTCAATTTCTTCGTCAGTTTGCAGGGGCTTAGTAAGCGAAAAGTTTAGGGTTAAACTCGTACAATTCATATCATTTTCAGGAGCCTTTAACACCAGATGTACATCACTAGCTGCCCGTTGAGCAAACTGCATTGCGTATTGGTCATAAGCAGGAAATGGCGCAAACATTTTCGTTAGTTCTTCTATGGAGTATTGTATCTGTTGCTTGACTTTGGATATAGCGTCTCCCAATTTTTCTTTTAAACTTTGCGTTTCTAATGACTGAAGAAATGCTCGACTATTGGCGACTTCTTCTTCGATAAATCCTTTTCGTAAAGACTGTATCATTTTTAATTTTTCGTCCCACTGTGGCTTGTTAGCAGTAATTTTTGCTACTTCTTCTTTTTCGCTAATGGTGACTTGCCCTTTAACAAAACGCTCTAATAAATCCATAATTCTTTGTTGCTCGTCCATGAGAAATAAATAAAAGTTACTGATTAAGTTCTTCTAAATTAATAATCTAGGAAATCTTCTTTTGTATATCGTTGTTTGATGAGTGCTTGTACTTTTTTCAAACAACGGTTTTTTTGGGTATATAAGACACTTGCATTTTTATAATCTAATTGTTTTAATATTTCTTTTGTTGACAAATCGTACAACAAAGATAATTTCAAGATGGAATAACAAGGGTCTGCCATATTAACCACCATTTCACTCACTACCTTCAACAATTCGGAAGAAATGCCATGATACGCTTCTATCGACATCTCATTGACTTTTACTTCTTTTTGATGCTCATCAGTAAACTTGAATGTAAAAGCGATTTCTCGATCCATTTTTCGATGTCGGTTCAACCATATATTTTTACCTATGGCAAATAAATAAGTAGAAACACGACTCTTTAACTCAGTTAGTTTACCATCCAAAATATTTCGATATAAAGCAATGATGCTTTCTTGATAAACGTCCAACACATCCTCTTCCGAAATTGAATACTTCCCCCTCATCCAATTGATAAAAGGCTCTCGCTGTGCTTCGTAAAGCTCTGCTAAAGCGTTTTTATCCCCTTTTTTGATTTGTTGAATTAAATCCTTCAATTCTTTAGTAATTTTAACGAGTGATTTCTAAACACATAGAGCAAAAAAAAATCAATTTTTATTTTTTAGAAGAGGCATTTTTCCAATTAACATCATACCAATTGCTCATAATTAGGCAATAATCAAAAAATACATTTTGCTTTGCCCAGTATTTATTTTTTCTATATTAATCAATTATCGTATCCAAATGCAAAGAATACTCTACTTACATGGCTTAGAATCTAAACAAGGAGGTGCTAAAGTAAACTATCTAGCCAGTCAACATTTCGTTTATGCGCCTGCTTTAAACTACCGAGAACCACATTGCTTTGAACAACTTTATAATCAGATAAGCACCCACACATTTGACATATTTATAGGTAGTTCGATGGGCGGATATTTTGCGTTTGAACTATCAAAAGTAGTACCAGTAAAAAATGTTATTTTGCTCAACCCCGCCCTGCCTTATCGTTCTATTCCTATGCTAATACCAACATTTACGCTCCTTAATCAAACTCCTCACTATCATTTACATTTAGGAAAAAACGATCCTATTATAAACCCACAAGCAACAATAATGTTTTTAGAACAACAACAAATCCCCCATCAAGTAAGTTGGTATGACTATGGACATCGTACTCCTATCGAAACAATTATACAAGCCGTACAAAAAGTAACATAAAATACTGTATCTTTCCCGAAAAATTGAATTGAACCATTGGAAAAGTCAAGCTTACAACAATTTCAACAACTTTTTGAACAGTTTCACCCTATGCTCGTAACGTATGCATGGGGCTTTGTCAAATCCAAAGATGATGCTAGAGAAATCGTTCAGGACGTATTTGTTGCTATTTGGAAAAAAAGAGAGACCCTCACATTTGACGCCTCACTTCGTGCTTATTTATTTAAAGCAACCAAAAATAAATGTTTGAGTTTTTTACAGAAAAAAAGGATTAGTACTGTTAAAAACGATTTAAGTGATTTTCAAGACAAGCTGATACATGATGCAGAAGCGGAACATGATGCAGCAGAAATAAGAGCAATTATTTTTCAAGAAGTGAATAAGTTGCCTCCCAAATGTAAACAAATTTTTCTATTAAGTCGTCAAAAAGGGCTATCAAATAAAGAAATCGCTCAAAAATTAGACCTTTCTACCAAAACCGTTGAAAATCAAATGACTATTGCACTCAAAAAATTACGCGCATACCTCACCACACTCAATTTGTTATAACAACCCAAGCTCTTTAATTTTATTTATGGCGTGCCGCTTATCAAAAAAGCGCACTTGGTAAAACTATAAGATTTTATGGTTGTTAGCATTGCGCTTTTTTGATAAGCGTCGGGCTTTCGGCTCATAATGTAGCTACTCGCACAAGCTTCGCTATGGTCGTCCCTTGTCTTCGCTCACACCGCTCAGCCTGCGGCACTCCCTAGCTCAGTCTTATGCTCCTTACGCTCCATTCCGCCTCTATCCCTCACGCATTCTCCCCTCAAATCAAACACTTTACCACATAATACATACCGTTCACCACATTACGTCCCACTATATTCCCAATATCTATAAATTTGAAACGATCCATACCTACTATACTCGAACACACCTCTCATACATAACATTGTTAGTAACTCTTCTTCTTGACAAATAATTAAAACTAGTCTGATGAAAACACTCACCCATATCATTTACTTACTACTCATTAGTTCCTCATTATTAGCACAAGACACCCTACATGTTTACCTCAAACCACTCGAATTTAATATCAAATGCGAACATGAATGGGGAGATGGGGCGCAGGGGATGATTGAACTACAATTAAAAAACCTAAGCACAGATGAAGATACAACTACCCAAGAGGAACATTGTTTATTACAGGAAATTACTCGTCTGAAGATTGAAACGGGAAATATGAAACGAGATCGCATCTTCAAGACTTTTGAAGACAGTACAGGCACGGTAGATTTAGTGTATCTAGGAGCTTATTCAATTGATACAAAACTCGAATTACATATCACTCCCTGGGAAGAAGATTGTGGTAGTAAATGGAACTTTAATACTGAATGCATCCAAGACCCAGATGATCTTTGTGGTAAAACCATCAGTAGTTTTTCAGTCAGTGAAGTCATCAAAGCTAAAAACAAGTCACTGATCAAAAAGACAGGAGCTTTTACAGAGGCAGTCAAAAAGTTTGGGGGTTATTTTAAGTATGAAATTTTAGTCACGCGTGAGGGATAGTAGTGGTAGCTTGACGAAGTAGAAAGGTAGTGGAGCTTCGCCTAGCAGGGCTGACGAAGGAAGACACTGCTAGGCGTTTAGTGAAACACCTTTTCTGCTAGGCAACTACAAACGAATAGCCCGACGTATATACAAAAAGCGTAGTAATCATTTTATGATTATTGCGCTTTTTGTATATGCGGCACGCCCAATGAATGATGATGAAATAAAAAAATTAAGTTTGTTTTGGGGGCTACTGCTCTTTTACTGGTATTAGCTTATTGAAACCACTAAACATACACTATTTGATTTAAACTTTACACAAGCAACGTTGCCTTTTATCTTTTATGTGGACTTTTATTTTTATTCATTTATTAAAATTACTTTCAAAATGAACGGATTAAAAAAAATGACTTGGCTCCTGTTATTAATGGCAGGCACCTCATTGTTATTTACTGCTTGTGAAAAAGAAGATAGCTTATTAGAAACCAATGCCGACACACCTTCTACGAATATTGACAATGGCTCACAAGCCCCTAGCATTGCTGCGGCAATGGGCAAAGGAACAGCAAGTGACACCACAGAACTCGATGAATGTGACTGCTTCGCTTTATTTGACAATATTGACTGGGAAAGCGAAGACTGGGAGGTAATAGAAGAACAAGTTGATGCTGTTTTGGAGGCATTGAGTGATGAAGAAATAGATGCCTTGTTTACGCCTGTTTGTGTCGGAGATGAAGTATTCCCTAATGCTTGCATAGCTGATTGCAATAATATTACGGGCTACGAAGCATGCCCAGAAGAAGATTATTGGGAAGATGATGATGAGTGGGAAGATGAGTGGGACGACGAAGAATGGGAACATGAGGATGAGTGGGATGATTGTGAAGATTGGTTCGAAGATATTACTTTTCCCTACGAAATTACCTTCCCCGATTGTAGCACTGTAACAGTAAATGATGAAGAGGAATATTTTGAAGCGATTGACGAGTGGTTTATTGCCAATGAGCCTAGTATCAACTATCCGATTACACTCGTATTTAATGATGGAAATACAAACACTGTAAATAGCGAAGAGGAACTGGAAACAGCCATTGATGCATTCTTTGAAGTATTAGAAGAAAGTATTGAAACCGAAGAAGATTGGGAAGCATTAGAAGACGAAGAACTAGTTACCGTTCAATATCCCATCTCTTTGACAATGCCTGATGGTTCAGTAGTAACAGTAAATAGCGATGAGGAATGGGATGCCCTTTATGAAGACCTAGAAGAAGGAGACTGTGCCGATGATTTTTGGGAAGGAAAAGTAAGTGGACACAAACAGCTACATAGCTTTCAAAAAGCAAGCTTGGTACACGAAGCGGTGAAAGACCAGCAAAAAAACTAAGATCACCTCTTAATGCTAACCTTGTATAGTACGCCCCACCACGATTGTTCGTCGTGGGGCGTACATTTACCTAAAAATACTTATATTGAGCAATTAAAGAACCAATATGGATGAAAATTTACATGATCAATTAATTATTCGTTACCTAAGTGGCGAAGCATCTGCCGAAGAAAAAAAGCAGCTAGAATATTGGCTAGTAGAAAAGGAAGAAAATCAACTTTATTTTGCTGAAATGCAACAGGTCTTTCAAGCAGCCAAAGAGGTACCTTTTGACCTAGTAGATACTTCAGATACACAAGCAGATTGGGCAGCCATACAATCCCAACTAAATGAACCAAAACGGGCTGCGATACACACTAAATCAGAAACGACTCGTTTTAGTATGAATCTAGGTAAGTTTTTAGCTGCGGCTTCCATCATACTACTACTTGGTTTGGGCTATTTCTTATATCAAATGACCAATGCTTCTTCTACAACGAAGCCTACCCAACAACTGACCTATGGCACCAAAGTAAAAGAAACCAAAACGATTACCTTACCTGATGGTAGTAAAGTAAAACTCAATCATGCTTCTTACTTATCATTAAAAAAAGGATTTAATGGCAAAGAACGTCGCATCGAGTTTGAAGGAGAAGGGTTTTTCGAAATTGCACATCATCCCGACAAACCATTTATTATCGAAACAGGAAAAGTACGAACCAATGTACTCGGAACTGTTTTCAACTTAAAAGCTTATACCAATGACCAATATTTGCGTTTGTTTGTAAAAGAGGGAACAGTAGGATTTGGAAACCCCTGGGTACACCAAGTAGACACCTTCTCCGCAGGCCAAGCGGGCGTTTTTGATCGCACCTATGCCGAACTAAAGCCCGCTAAACTAGAAGCAGCCAACGCACTAGCTTGGCAGTCGAATACACTTATTTTTAATGATACCCCTATCCGAGAAGCTCTAAATAGTATCGAACGAGCGTATGATGTTGGCTTTGAAGGCAAAGCAAAACTACCTGCTCAAAGTCGTATCACCACCACTTTTGAAAAAGCTTCTTTAGAGGAAGTATTAGAAACATTGGCTAAAACAAATCAATTAAAATTCGACCAAACAGGTAGCCTTATTCGCGTTTCGAAATAAGAGGCTGTCTTGAAATTTATGATCAGCCTTATATGGATATAAAAGCTACGATTCGCTTTTTTGTATTTTCCCTTTTTTGCTACTGGATGCTGCCCTCACATCTTTATGCCCAAAGTGGGCCTATGAAAAAGAAGATCAGCATCCGCATTAAAAATAAAACACTACCACAGGCCATTAAGCAACTTGAACGAAAAACACAGGTGTATTTTAGTTATGATAATAGCCTATTACCTGCCAAGCATATTGTTAATTTAGAGGTCAAAGAAGGAAACCTAAAAGAGGTTTGCTTATTGTTACTGAAAGGCACCAATATGAAATATGAACTGGTGCATGACAAAATTATTTTGCAACAAAAAAAACAAATCAGTAAAACCATTGCTCCGCCTCCTGCCCCACTCTTAAAGCCTCCTCGTAACATAAGTACAAAGAAAAAGGCAGTCAGAAAAAAGAAGGCTGCCCCGCCCCCTACTAAACCAATAACAACTACCAAGCCTCCCCCCTTACGCCCCCCCCCAACCCTTACTCCAGTTTCTCCTTGTAAAATAAGTGGCTATTTAGTAGACCACAAAACAGGAGAAAAACTAGTTGGAGCCAATATTGTACTTCGCACACAACACATAACGGGTACTTCTTCCAATAACGCAGGATTTTTTAGCTTACAAGTTCCGAGTGGCAAACAAGAACTCGAAATCTCTTATATTGGATACAAACGTCTCCTTTTTCCCCTCGAATTAAAGGGGGACACGGCCCTCGAATTCCGATTACATCCCAATTTGGAACTTCCAGTGGTCGAAATTTCTCCTATCACTCCACAACTACCTTCCGCGTCCGCATCCAGCGATTCACTTAATTCCATAATGGATACGACACATTTAGACGCTCTATCCGTTTATACACTTACTCAAAACGACTTGTCTAAATTACCTACCATTTTAGGCGAGTCGGATGTCATCAATAGTATAGGAGTTTTGCCAGGTGTATTATCTTCACAAACAGGTGATGGAGGCATGCGCGTACGTGGCGGTAGCCCCGATCAAAACCTCATTTTACTGGAAGGTATTCCCGTTTATAATCCCACTCATTTCTTTGGGTTCTTTTCCATCTTTAATGCTGATGCCGTTCAACAAGCACAACTGATTCGAGGCAATATTCCCGCCCGATTTGGAGAGCGTTTATCTTCTATTTTAAATATCCAACTTAAAGAAGGAAATAATCGACATTGGGGAGGTAATATACATACTGGACTTATCTCATCAAAAGTATTGGTAGAAGGGCCTATCTGGAAAAATAAAAGCTCTTTGATGCTCGCTGCAAGAATGAGCCACCTCCAACCTTTTTCAGGTGCTTTTCAAAACTTTGATTTTGAAGAAGTTATTTTTAATCATGTTTTTTACGACCTTAATGCTCGCTTAACACACCGACTAAGTCCAAGCAGTAAATTGTCTTTTTCCTTCTTCAAAGGAGGAGATGTTTATGAAGATGAACAAATACTAGAAGAGGAAGAACCAAACTTGACTGCATTTCAAGAAAATATAGGCTTAGACTGGGGCAATCAAATAGCTTCATTCCATTTGGAACAACAAATAGGAAAACAGCTATTGGGTCAATTTAGTATTTCTGATAATCGCTATAATAATTTCTCCAACCAATCATATTATCAAAACACATACTTTTATAACGATCTCGAAACATACAAATTCGAAACGTACTTCAATACCAATGTACATGATATCGCCCTCAAAGCAGATATAGATTATATCTGGCACCCCAAACACTATACTAAATTTGGAGGTAATATCACCTTCCATAATTTTTCATTCGACTCCTTAGAAGAAGAGGAAGTATATATAGATCAAGAAGAACTCTACACCTATGAACTGCCTTACTTTGAAGAATTACAGGCCCAAAGTCGTTCTATTTATATCGAAAATGATTGGCAAATCAATTCCAAATTCAAACTCAATGCAGGGCTTCGCTTATCCTCTTTTTTGGTAGAAAATGAAACCTATACCAATCTCCAACCCCGCTTATCACTATGGTATCAAGCTACCAAAAAGTTAGGATTTAAAGCCGCTTACTCTCGCATGTCACAATATTTACACCTACTTACCCTCAATACTCCTGGACTACCCTTTCAAATTTGGTTTCCTTCCAATGAAGATTTAGCACCCATGCTTTCCCATCACTTTGTATTTGGAATCCATACACAATTAGGAAAAAAATGGACGCTTCAGTCAGAAGTATATTATAAAAATAACCAAAACCTAGTCGAACGCGCCTTAATAGATGATGAGGAAGTTTGGGAAGAAGACAATCCATTCGTTACTCAATGGGAAGCAGGCATTATTCAAGAAGGAAAAGGCTGGGATTACGGTTGGGAATGTTTACTAGAAAAAAAAAGAGGTAAAACCACCGCTTTAATGTCTTACGCGCTCGCTTGGTCGGTTCGTCAATTTGAACGTATCAATGAAAATAAACGCTACTACAATAGCTTTGATAGCCGTCATCAAATCTCCCTCTCTTTACAACACCAATTCTCCAAACATTTTGATGTCGCTGCCCTATGGACATACCGCACTGGCTTCCCTTTTACTATTGACTTCTACCAACTTGAAGAATTTGAAAACGAAGACGACTTCCTAGAAGAGAACTGGGAGCTTGAAGATGATGACGATGATACAACACCTCCCATTCTATCTCGTAATAATGCCCGCCTGCCCAACACTCACCGCCTAGATATAAGCGTAAATTTTCACCATTTTACTAAATGGGGCAAAGGATACCTTAAATTTGGACTCTATAATATTTATAATAAACGTAATCCTTTGTATATTGAACGTAATTACCAAACAACAGGGCGTTCTAGTATCCTAAAATCTAAAGATGACTTGCCCCTCCTCCCAGAGTTATCTTATCAATTTACCTTCGGAAATTAATCAAATATGTACAAGTATTTTTTCTCATTAGGCACTATAATAACATTACTTCACCAAGCACTTTTCGCACAATGGCTGGAGCAACCTGATCTAATCCCCGTTTACCAAAACGGAAAATTAATGCACCACGCTTGGGCAGGAGGTCTCAATAGCCCCCAATTTTCAGAAATTGATTTAGATAATGATGGTTATTTGGACTTAGTCATCTACGATCAAATAGGAGCAGGGAGAGCAGGAAAGGTACTGTGTTTTTTGAATAATGGACAAACTATTAATCCCTACCAATATACCGCCGAATATAGTACCATTTTCGATACACTAGTAACCGCCTCTTTTATCACTGCCAAAGACATCAACCAAGATAACATTCCCGACTTGATTACAACACTTGGCAATGACTTTGAAGGCTTACTCATTTATGAAGGTTTTTATGATAAAAACAATACCTACAACTTTATCCTCCGTCAAGAAATTTATGGTTATACATTAGACGACCTTCGAAAACCAGCCGTAGTAGACGTAGATAAAGATGGTTTTTGGGACATTTTAAAACTAAATACTGCTGACGATGGCATCAATTTTTTACGCAATTTAGGACGCGATACACTCGCTTTTGAAGTAGAAGAATGTTGGGGCAATTTTATCAAATTTCCCCTCCAAAATACCATTCAATTAGATACGGATTGCTCACACACGCCTAAAACAGAAAGCACTCCCCCACTACATTACTTCTCCGCTTTATCCGCTTTTGATGTAGATGGAGATGATGATACAGATTTTTTTTTAAGTAACTCAGGAAGTAATTATGTAAACTATATCGTAAATGGAGGCAGCCCACAACAAGCTCAAATCACCGCCTTTCAAGACAGTTTCCCCCAAACAAATCCAATTCAACTTTATTCTACTCCTTACATTCAAGAAATAGACCTCAATAATGATACAAATAAAGAGTGGATCATCACGCCACAAGATCCCGATAATGCAGCTACCATACAAAATGTACTAGTGTATGAAGTAAATGAAAAAGTAAAAGATCAATTTCCACAAATCACCTTACAAACAAATGCCTTTTTAGTAGATCAAATGATTGATGTAGGGGCCTTTTCGCACCCCGTTTTTTTCGACCATAACCAAGATGGACTAACAGACCTACTCATTGGCAATTACAGAAGTATAGACAATTATAAAACTCAAACACCTTCAACCTTAACACTATTCGAAAACATTGGTACTCCAGAAGCCCCGACTTACAAATGGATCACAAACGACTATCTAAACCTATCCGAACAAAGGTACTTTGGAGCTATTCCTGCTTTTGGTGATTTGGATGGAGATGGAGATCAAGACATGGTACTAACAAACTTATTCGAAAACACGCTACAATACTACCAAAATACTCCCACTGAAAATGGAATTGCTCAGTTTGATTTGGTAAATGACAAACTCATCACACTTGGAAATTACCTCGACAAATCACCTTTTCTAGCCGATATTAACCAAGATGGATTATTAGATTTTATTATTGGTATTGATCAAGGAAATATCCACTACTATGCAAACATTGGAAGTGCTACTCTTCCAGCGTTTGAACTGATTTCCGAAAATTGGGGACAAGTTAACACACAAACAAGTACAAGTATTACAGGAAGTGCTACTCCCATTATAAATGATTGGGATAATAACGACACACTTGACTTATTTCTTGGAAATATTTCTGGTGAAATAACCCACTATATTGTTAATCCAACGGATCCAGAAGCCACTTTTCAAAAAATGCCCAACCCATTTCCTAATGTGCAAACCTCCATACGTACTACCCTAGCAATGCACGACCTCAATAACGATCAACGACCAGAAATAATTATTGGAGGTTTCAGCGGCGGACTTACACTCTGTAGCCAATCTATCAATACCACCCATACAAACCTTTCGCACAACTCCTATTCCCACAATCAAATCAAGCTCTACCCCAACCCTACCAATCACATCCTACACATAAACATGATTGACTGTACAACAAATTGCAAACAGATTGTGCAACTTTTTGACTATTCTGGCAAAAAAATCTTAAACAAACAGATTAACCAACAAGATGCTATATCACTTCTACCTTTTGCAAAAGGAATTTACTTTATAAAAGTTGGAAACACACCCACGAAAAAAATAATTTATTATTAATAAAAAACAAATGCCAAAATATCAGCACTTTTTATACTGTTTTTTTTAAAAATTTAATAATCTATTCACTATCTTTATTATATCTATTTTGTACAAGTAGGGTTTAAGAACAATACCCTCCATCTATTTCATTCAGATTTCTATTCACATACTTGTCTCCTCTCCATGCATACTTCTTCCACCAAAGGAGTATGTCGCTGTACACTGTAATGCCATTACGTCTATACCTGTTTGATGTTTCTATCTCTACTCAATGGCAAACAAACATTGCTGGTGCCGTAATTACTCATAACCTACTCTGATGGGAACGGCAGACCTATAATATGAGGGGAAGCTAATTAGATAAGTTTTCCCACAAAAAACGAGGTATGCCACGATAAACTAACTCACCCTTTTCGAGAAGATGAGAAGGGGTTTTTTGTATCCCCAAATGTCGAATAATGCTGTTCAAGTATTCAATTTCATCAACTACCTCAATCATCCTATCATGCAATCACCCTATCATCCAATCATCAATAACGTTGGGCGTGTCCTTTTTCGCCTCGCCCGTCGATGCATCGACGGGCGAGGCGAAAAAGGTCGGGCTATCCGCTTGTAGTTCCCTCCTAGAAAAGGGGTTCGGCTATGTACCTAGCAGTGTCTTCCTTCGTCAGCCCTACTAGGCACAGCCTCACAACCTTTCTAGTTCGGCAAGCTACCGCTACTATCCCTCACGCAAATATTCATTCATTTCATTCACTCATTCACT
>JAHDCM010000006.1:0-6695 GCA_020629895.1 Bacteroidota bacterium | reverse complement strand
TCATTCACTCATTCACTCATTAAAATTACCCTCTGCTCCTCATTTTCGCAAGTTAAAACTGTATGTTAAAAACTGACTCTTATGAAAAAACATGTATTGCTTTTTGTTCTGGCAGTTATTCTGGCAAATGCTGCCTATGCTGTCCACCCACCACGAGCCGAAATTGTTCCAGGTAGTGTGATGATTACTCCCACCAATTTAGAATTTACCGTTGCTGCAGCTGATGACAATGTAAATTGTACTGCTACTACGTCTTATGATGCTCCTATTATTTTTTATTATGAAGTAATACCCACCACTCCTTGCTCAGGATGTAGTTTTGGTAATCCTGCTAATTTTACAGGCTCCTTCACAACTAACTATGACACGGATAATCCTCAAGACTTTGTGATTCAAATCCCCTTAGAGAACTTTTGTCCAGGAATCACCTACGATATCACCACCATGTCCTACAATCCTTCCAATGCCGATTATCCACAAGGAAGATGTTGTGGTGGTGCGAATTTATCTCCAGCATGTGATGGGATAACAGGTTTGGCTTTATTCGACTGTGTAGTAGCAGAATGTGGAAGTGCTACAAATGTTTACAACCCTTCTGAACCCTATTTAGAATCCGCTGCCTTTAGCATTCCAGGCCCTGCCCCAGACCCAACCCTCAATATTACTTCCAATATTCAAGATGGCGATGTAGTCGCTTGTGGTACTATGCTAGATGTTTCTATGACTGCTACTTCTGGTTGTGTACAACAAGCAATGCGTAGTGGCTTCACCTATGAAATCAGTGTGAATGGTTGTGATATGGTGTTGACTTCTGGCAATGACCAATGTGTGTTAGAAACAACACAAGCCTCTATTACTTCCGAATTAGAATGTGGAGCCAACTCGGTAACATTTTCCGCTACCGAAAATTGTACAGGCATTACAGTTACCGAAACCTATAACTTTACAGTAGAAGACAATACACCTCCTGTTATTACTTGTCTACTAGGGCAAGACACAGGTGGTATTGTAGATTTAGGATGTAATGGTACAGTTCCAGTAGCTTCCGAAGCAGATGTAACCGTTACAGATGATTGTGAAATGGGTGCTTGTTTAGAACCTCCTGCCATTACTTGGGAGGATGCCGATCCTGTAAACGATGCCGCTACTTGTTTAACAACTGTGGTAAGAACCTATACCGCAACAGAAGTAAATGGCTGTAATGATCCTGAACAATCTGCGACCTGTCAGGTTACCTTCCAATGGATTGCGGATGAAGTACTACCAACAGCCGCCCTCCCCGATGGAGAAGTAAACCCAACCGATTTAGGTTGTAATCCAGAAGTAGATGGAAAAGGGACGCCTACGGGTTTACCTGCCGATGAAGCTGCCATTGTCATTTCCGATGAATGTCCAGCAGAAGCAACGATCACTGGTTCTACCGATGATATTCAAACAGCAGGCTGTGTATCCACTTTAACACGTACCTATACCTTTGAAGATGGCTGTCTAAACGAAGGCACTTTTGATCGAATCTGGACGTGGACTATTGACACCGAACCTCCAACTATTTCTTGTCAAGAAAATATCGAAGATTTGGGCTGTAACCCAGCATTAACAGATGGACTTCCTACTGCCCTTCCCGCTGATGAAGATGCAATAATTATTGATGAAGAAAATTGCAGTGGAGGTACTATTACCACCGAAGATGACATCCAAACAGTAGACTGTCTAACAACTTTAACAAGAACTTATACCGTTACTGACGACTGTTTACTTGCCGCCTCTTGTGACCGTATATTCACTTGGACGATAAATGAAACTCCTCCAACCATTACTTGTCAAGAAGAACCTCAAGATTTTGGTTGCAATCCTGCCCTGACAGATGGACTTCCAACTGACCTCCCCGCCGATGATGTGGCTGTCACCATCGAAGATGATGAATGTGGTGACGGAGTTATCACTACTGAAGATGATATTCAAACAGTAGGCTGCGTAACCACCCTAACGAGAACTTATACCATCACAGACGGTTGTCTAAACGAAGCCTCTTGTGATCGTGTATTCACTTGGACAATAAATGAAACTCCTCCAACCATTACCTGTCAAGAAGAACCTCAAGATTTTGGCTGTAATCCAGCTCTTACAGATGGACTTCCAACTGACCTTCCTGCTGATGATGTAGCCGTAACTATCGAAGATGATGAATGTAGTGATGGAGTCGTCACTACCGAAGATGATATTCAAACAGTAGATTGTGTAAGCACACTAACAAGAACTTATACCGTAACAGATGGTTGTCTAAATGAAGCCTCTTGTGATCGTGTATTCACATGGACGCTCGATGATACCCCACCTACCATTACTTGTCCAGACCCAATCACCCTACCCGAAGGAAGTGAAGTACCTGCTCCTAATATTGACGATGTAATAGCTGATGATAACTGCCCAGGAGATATTACTATTACCTTTGTAGAAGATATTACAACAGGTGGTTGTCCAGAAGGCGATATTATTATCACACGTACTTACCAAGCTGAGAATGCTTGTGGCTTAACAAATACCTGTGAACAAGTTATTACAATTACACAAGTATGTTGCTTACCCTATACCATTTCCCCTAATCCTTCTCCATGCCAATGGAATGAGGCACATGTACTCGCTCCGAATGATGCACCCGATTATGATTTTTACATCTATCCCGATGGAGTCCCTTTCGATGATGGAGCTAGTGCTATTGATACGGATTCAGGTGATGGTTCGGGTACTGATGTAAGTGGCGATTTCACCTCTGGATTAACAGAAGGTTTCTATACTGTTTATTCAGTAGATGCCAATGGCTGTATTAGTGACGGTTTGCAAGTAGAAGTATATGACGAGTTAGTGGCAACCAATACGTATAATTGTGACTATGGATGTGCCAATATTACGGCAATAGGTGGCTTTACGCAATTTAATGCGAGTAATGTATCCTTATATCCACCAATGGATGCAGTTGGAACTTTAAACTATACGTATATCATTTCTGACCAAGCGGGTAATCCTATTTTAGATGCTAATGGTACACCAGTTGACCCGATTGAGCAAAATACAGCAGCGGGCGAAGCTGAATGGTGCAACTTAGCTTGTGGGCAATATAATGTCACTGCCGTAGATGCGGCATCACCTGATGTGTACAACTTTATAGATGGTCCATTTGATGGTTGTTTGGAAGATGGCCCCAACCCATGTCCAGGTGGCTTTGATGGCCCTTGTCAAGACCTAGGAGGTAGTACTGCTGGTTGTATTCCTGATATTGTGAATGCACCGCCATTATGTTTTGATGTAGACCTTACTGGTCAAGGATACAATCCTATTGGAGTTGGGGGTTCCTTTGTTGACGATATTTGTATGACCATCTATCACTCTTATTTAGGAGATCTCACCATTACCTTAGTTTCTCCAGCAGGAACTATTTTAACGTTATTGGATTTTAATTCTAATCC
This sequence comes from Bacteroidota bacterium, assembly GCA_020629895.1. GTDB lineage: Bacteria > Bacteroidota > Bacteroidia > Chitinophagales > UBA2359 > JAHDHP01. Next base: position 3,231 of record JAHDCM010000006.1, on the reverse strand, counting down.
CTTTGCAGGCACTCCTACTAATGCTCCTGCAATTGATGCCTGTTTCCAAGAAGGCGCGCCTCCTATTGATAATCTAGGAGGAAATGCTGAACCCATTACGGGTTTTGTTGGGCCAACTGGTGGTGGCTCTTTCAGTGTATTTAATGGAGAAGACCCTAATGGTATTTGGCAACTTTGTTTTGTAGACAATCTTCCTTCTGATTATGGTTATGTAAATGATTGGAGCTTCGCTATTGTTGATGGCTGTCAAGTAACGCTTCCTTATGAGGTATTTGACCCTCTAGAGCTTGCTGTTGTAGCAGATGCCTGTGAAGGTACAGTTACTGCAACGGCAACTGGTGGTTATGCTGGGGCTTGCTTTACTCCTGCCAATGGCGCACAAGACTACACCTACACCTTGCTAGATGCAGGTGGAAATATTATAGCCACAAATTCAACGGGTACCTTTACAAGTATTACAGAAAATATGTCTTATACCGTAGAAGTAAACGATAATAACCAAAATGTAGACCCCGTAGCTACTTGTACCACTTCTACCCCTATTGATGTAGGTATATGTTGTACAACCCTTTGCTCAGGTGTATGTACCGAACTAGAAGCAACTGCAAGTGATTTACCAACTGCAACTTGTAACGGTGACTTTACTACCCTGACTATTGAGGTAACAGGAGAAGGTGCAGATGTAGCAGATTATAATATTGCCATACAGCAAGATGGCGTAACTATTGGAGAAGGTGTACACTTCCCATTAGATCCTACGACCTTCCCCGCTGATGTATTCTTTACTAATAATACCTGTGATGTAATCGAAACGGAAATCACTTGGGTAGCCGTTTGTTATGGAGGCCCTCCTGGTGACCCAGGTTTTGAACCGGGTGATACCATTGCTTCAGGTACCTTTTCAGGTATTCAAATTTTCCCCGACTTGTTTGGATATGAACCTACGGTTATACCTAGTGCTGCTTGTGGCGAATTACCAACTATTACACCTGGCAACTGCGGCGGAACCATAACAGAAGTTGTGACACCTCCTGCTGATCCTGCATGTCCTGCTGGTGCAGCCGGCTCACTAGATTGGAGCGTCGATCCAGGATTTGATTTAGCAGGTACCCCTCCTTGTTTTAATCCCAATGCATTAAGCGGCTCCGAACCAATCGAAGCTTGTGAAGATTGCCCAACAACAGATTGTGACGATGTTACAGTAGAAGCAACTCCCGTGGCTCCTACTGATTGTGACACCAATGATGGTAGCATTACAGCAATCGTAACAGATCCAAATGGAAATACCTATGAGTTTAGTATTGATGGTGGTACTACTTGGAATGCTTCTGGCTCAGTCGTTAATGGTTTAGGTGCGGGTGCTTATACCCTAACTGTTCAATTATTACCTGATGGAGTAATTTGTGAAAATATTTCAGAAATAGTTATCGTGCCTGCCGCGCCAGGATGTGAAGGCGAATGTGTGGTAGCCCCTTGTGAAACAACAATCGAAGGTAGCCCAACTTGCTGTCCAGGTTTAGGTATTGCCCCATTTACGGTTAGTTCTACTTGTACAGATGATTCTGACTTTGTATCTGAGCTAGTTGTAACAGATGCCCCAGATGGCATCATTATATCAATAACAGACGATGCAGGAGCCAGTGCGATTTTCGACGGTTTAGCAATAGGCGAAGAAGCATGTATTACTCCTGTCACCTATAACTCAGAAGATTTGGTATTGTTAATCGCATCAATTAATGAGTTTTGTAATGATCCTATCTTTGGAGGGCTATGTGGAGCATTTGGCTTACCACTCCCCGCTAATAGTTCGCTGAGTGACATTTTCAACTTAGTTGGTGCATTAGCTGGCCCAGTAGACTTAGAAACCATTTTCACCTTCTTAAATAATGGAGAAGGAGGAGTACTTGATCTTGAACCAATCATTGGCTTCCCGATTACTATTCCAATCACACCCATCTGCTATATCGAAGGCGAAGAAGTATGTATGACTCCTATTGACGAATGCCCATGCCCAACAATGGCCAGTGCAGATGAAACGATTGAAGATGTTTGTGGAGATGCCACTCCAACACTCCCTGCTATTGAAGACTTAGGATTAGATGTTGATGACTTATCTGACTTAACGCTCACTTGGTCACCTGACCCAGCGGAAGTAGTAGCCTCAACCTGCGAACTTGTAACAGTTGTGTACATACCTACAATAGAATGTGTATTTAATGGAGAAACAAAAGAAATAGAAGGGCCTTCACATACCTTAAATGTCTATCCTAATCCTGCTGACTTTATGGGTACAGTAGGAATTGATGGTACTTGTGGCACTGATCCTTCCGTAGATATAAGTGCTGCGACTTGTCCACCTGAAGTTGGAGAGATTACTGAAGTAACTGCCGCTATGGATGGTTGCCCTGATGAAGGAGTGACTCCAATAGATGGGGAATATACTGTTACTGTAAGCTTACCAAATATTGACGGTGCGCCTGCCTGTTATGAATACACTGAAACTATTGACATGATAGATACAGCCTGTACAGATGCTTGTACTAATTGTGCGACCACAGCTTCTGCGAATCCAACAATAGAAGATGTGTGTGGTGATACAAGCCCTACACTCCCTGTGGATGCCGACTTAGGTATTGACGATTTAACGAATGCCGTAGTAACATGGTCACCCGACCCAAGTATGATGGTTGAATCTACTTGTGAACTAGTGACAGTGGTTTATACACCAACCATTACCTGCTCTACTGATCCTGATGTTAGTATTACAGGACCTACACATACCTTAAATGTCTATCCTGACCCTGCCGACTTTATGGGCACAGTGGGTATAGATGGTACTTGTGATACTGTACCTTCCGTAGATGTAAGCGCAGCTACTTGCCCACCTGAAGTAGGGGCAATTACAGAAATTAATCCTGCTATTGATGGTTGCCCTGATGAAGGTGTTACTCCTGTTGATGGTGCCTATACTATTACTGTAAGTTTACCAACTATTGATGGAGCCCCTGCTTGTTATGAATATATGGAGACTTTCGAGTTGGTAGACGCCGCTTGTACGGATGATTGTAGTAATTGCGCAAGTTTCGCTGGTGCAACACCAACTCAAGAAAGTATTTGTGGCGATACAACACCAACACTCCCCGCAGATGCCGACTTAGGTATTGACGATTTAACGAATGCCGTAGTAACATGGTCACCCGACCCAAGTATGATGGTTGAATCTACTTGTGA
>JAHDCM010000433.1 GCA_020629895.1 Bacteroidota bacterium | reverse complement strand
ACCTGACAGGTTTTGATTGGCAAAAAAGGGCACGCCCAACAAAACTATAAAGCTTTCATAAACTTCCCATTATAGGTCTGCTGAGCTGTTTCTAAACGATAAAAGTAAATCCCTTCTGGTAAGTTCGCTGTTTCAATAGAAAGTGTTTGAGAACCTACCGATTGTTGTTGTTGAACTTGGTATACTTCTTCTCCCATGACATTAAATATACGTAAAGAAACGCGCTCCTCATCTACTAAATGATATTCAAGTGTACCTATCGTTTTTATGGGATTAGGAGATAACTTAGGAGTTAAAGAAGGCGTAGTGAAATGGTTTGTTTTGGGCTGCACACAAAGTGACTTATTAAAAAAGATGTAGGTAGGAATGCCTAGCTTTTCAATACAATCAGAAAGATCCCCACAACTATCCATCATTTCGGTACATTGACAAACATCATCTGGGTCATAAGCATACTTAGAATTAGTATAAACACAGGTGTTATTGGAGATGTTGCCAATGCCAATATGGGGTGGAGTTGGGTTTTCAAAAATGAAATCTTCAAAAGAAACAAAACATCTATTTAGATTAGGACGATCTATCAAAGGTGGAGGGCAAATGAAGGTGTCTACATATTGTTTGTATACAGGATTGATGGTTGCAATGGCTGTTCTGAATATAAATCGACGACATACATCTCGACTAATTCCCTGAGAACAACGTGCTTTGACACAGGCTTCTATTACTGCATTATCTATCAGAGGTGTGGAAAGATTGAGCAAAAGAATAGTATCGGGTGCTATGACAGTTGTAATGCTATAATGACCAATGGAAGGAATGATGACTTCTACCTCATAATCAATCGCTCCATTGACTGTCTTCCATAGAACCTCTATATCTTGAAGAGTAAGGGGTTCGACTTCTACACTTCGGGTATCGTCACACTGAGCCAGAGCAAGTGAAGAAGAAAAGGCAAGACCTAAAAAACAAATGACAAGGAGTAGTAAATTTTTGTAGCCGTTTTTCATAATGTGCGTTTTGAAATCAAAAAATAAGTAGGACAGTTTATTTATTTATTAAAAGGCATTTAGTATTTTCAGTTTGTAATAGATATATATCAAATCAAATGTAATAATTTTTACTTGTAAGACCTATTACCTTTTTTCGAAAAAATCCCTCAAAACACGCAAAATTTATTAAGACTTATCGGTTATGCCCAAAGCGAATTTGCAATATCTAAGTGAAACAAGGCTCATCAAAATGCTTTTGGGATTTTCAAAAGCCGATTTGAAACAGTTTGCTGATTTTGTGAAGTCGCCCTATTTTAATAAAAATGAACACCTCGTCCGTTTATATACATTTATCCTAAAATACGCGCCACACTTTAAGCATCCCAAATTTACTTTCGAAGCAGCATTCCACTATTTATTCCCCGATCAAACGTACAAAAAAGAAGCTATCATAAAGCTTTGCTCCAAGCTTATGAAACTAGCCGAGAAGTTTGTTATCCAACAACAAATGAATGATAAGGAGTTAAAGAGTAAGTTGGTATTATTGACCTATTACAACAAAGCCAATCAAAATGATCTGTTTGAGTCATTGCTCAAAAATACCCGCAAACTCAATGAGGGAGGAGGCTTGCGAAATAGCCAATATTATAAACTCCTATTTGAGATGGAATCGGAATATGCTCATTTTTTGAGTGCCAAGTTAGATGACCGAAAAGGGGATGTAAACTTTCAAGCAACCACCCATAGTTTGGATGTATACTACCTCTCTCAAAAGCTGGAACAACTCTGCCAAATGAAAAATCGCCAGCAAACAGTATCATTCCCTTACCGATTTGATTTGATGGAGGAAATTATGTCCTTTCTGCCCCAAAGCATTTATTACGAAATCCCCATTATCCAGATATGGTACACTGCTTTTTTATTATTACATCAACCAACAATAGCACATTATCAAGGCTTAAAAAAACTCATTCAACAACACCATCAATTAGTAGCCATTCAGGAGAAACGCGTATTATATACTTATCTAGAAAATTCTAGCGCGCAGTTAATGGGGCGTGTAGAACGATATGTAGAGTTGTTTGATCTCTACCAATTACAACTACAAGATCAAACCCTTTATAGCAACGGATATTTACAACCCACTATTTTTCGAAATATCATTACCGTAGCATTAAAATTAAAGGAAAATGATTGGGCAGAACAGTTTTTAAAAGACCAACAAGCATTGATTATGCCCGACTATGTAGAGAAAGAAGATATGGTGAGCTTTTGCAAAGCCTTGATCCTTTTTGAGCAAGAGAAATATGAGGAAGCTTTGGATTTTCTAAACCTTCTAAAATACAATAATGTATATACCAAATTGGACGAGCGACGAGTGCGATTGAAAGTGTATTACGAACTAGAATTTGAAGATCCTTTTGATGATTTAATCAATAGTTTTCGAAAGTTTATCAGCAAAAATAAGGCACAAATTAATGAGGTGTATATCGACCTCAATCGCAACTTTATTAATGCCATCAATGCGATTAGAAAGCTAACGTATGAGATTGAAAATCAGGAAATAAAAAGAAATGAATTAGTAGCAGAAATTAAAGAAATTCAATTGATTGCTGAAAAGGATTGGTTGTTGGAAAAGTTAGAAGCATAAAAAAGCCTATCAAGTTATCAAAACATGATAGGCTACTATTTTTAACTTTCATTTATCTATTTATTCCGCTTTCACAAAACGTTCTACTTGTGTTTTGCCATTACTGTCCACTGTCCGAACAAAGTAAATCCCCACAGGAAAATCACGTACATCTACCTCCCAACTATTACCGATAGAAGGATCATAAGTCGCCATTTGCTTACCCGAAATATGATAAATGACTGCTTGTTCAACAGGCGTATTATCAAGATCAGGAACAATATTTATCGTGGCAGTTGTCGTAGCAGGATTCGGGCTTATAGTGATCGGATTTCCCGCCACTTTACGAGTCCCTACCCACGGATTTAATATAAGTCCTATCAGCACTGTTTCACAAATTGTTTCTTCACAAATCTCTCTAGTTTCCCGATGCTCAAACT
>JAHDCM010000432.1 GCA_020629895.1 Bacteroidota bacterium | reverse complement strand
TAGCTCCCTTATTACTTGTATTGAGACTTGTTCCTACACCAGGAGCATATTTACTTTTAGGTAAAGCCGTAGGAGTGCGTAATTCCTTTTCTATTTTGAGTTTACCATTGGCGCGAAACTGCTGGTCTAAAGGGCGTTTTTCGGTAAGATCACCAATGATTTTGGAATTAACAGGCGATTCTAAAAATAGGTTATAATCCTTCCAATATTGTGGATTGTAGGAGCGATAACGCGGTAAGTAAAAAATACTGGTCTCTTCTGCTCGATTATTGATATTGGTCGCATAAACATTGCGCGTTTTCAACTTATTGACCTGCAATTCGGAAAAGAAATTGAGGAAATAGCGATTCCCTTTAAAATCGTAGATGACTTCATGACTTGCATTGATATAACTCAAGTAGAGTTTGCCTCTATGCTCGCGATAATTCATGACCGATTTGGTTTTGTGTGGCGCGCCATTTACGATTTTTCCCTTTAATAAATTAAGCGCATTGAGTTCGATTCGTAAAACAGCGAAATCAGATGTACGAATGAAAAAATGCCCATTATATCGCCCACTTTTAGGGCTTTCAAAATCAAAACTAATGCTGTAAACGAGGTCTTTATCAGCATAAGTTAAACTATCTATTTTGAGTGATTGTTTGGAGAAGCGATTGCGTTTTATAAAACGTTTCCAGTAGTTTTTGTTTCGTAATAAATTACCACGTAGAGCATAATTTATATCAATGTACAGGACATAATCTCCTTTATTTAAAATATCAGTGACACGTATTTCATTGAGTTGAATGCCTTCCTTTGTTTTTGGATATACATTTTGATAACCTTCATGATCGTAAATACTGACTGCTGCTTCTGCTAGGGCAACATAAGTCCCGTTTTCTTTGAAATATTCGCGGTAAAAACCATCCATGATATAGGAATCGGAGATATAGTTGGTAGGTAAACGCTCAATGGCAATTTTGACTATTTCTTCAGCACTGAGTTCCTTTGGACGTACCTCAAAGGCATCAAGGACATATTTTTTAGCAGTTACGAATATAACACATGAATCTTGACGTTTAATATGTGGAATGGAGATACTTGTATTGGAGTAGCCAATGCAACTAATTTGTATAATTGATTTTTGAAAATCAACAGGCACATGAAATTCAAATTCTCCGTTTGCATTGCTCACAGTACCAATGGTTTCTCCTGCTATACCGATATTAGCGAAAGGGACTGGTTCATTGGAGTTTTCTTCTAAAACTTTACCTGTAATAACGATATTTTGTGCAAGACAAAGCTGGCTTATACATACACTTAAAAAGAGGATTAGTAACTTTTTCATAAAAAGACGGATTTAATGGACATTATCCAATAATTATACCATTAATGGGGGTGAATGGATTGCTAATAAGGGAGGAAATCTAGGACTTAGGAGGGCTGTTTTTTCTCCTTTTATTAACAGAAAAAAAATGGGAAAAGTATATTGAAACAAAAAAATGTCATTTTTCTTCTAACAAACTAATAAATTGGCTAAAACTTTGTTATAAATACGGTTAATTCCTTCCAAACAAACCATGCAAGCAATATTATCTCTCTGTAAGTTTCCAAAAATGTCTTTTTGAAAGTATATTTGTGCTTATATTAAATTAATCACATCAAGCTCATTTAATTAATTTAGTGCTTTATTAAACGACACTTATTTGAATGAGTTATAGTGATGGTTTTGTATCATGCAGGCAAGCAAATAATTAATTATTTATATCATTAAATATAGAATCATGTTTAGGAATTTTTTGCTATTGTGTTTATTGATTGGCTTTTCTGCTGCTAGTGTTATGGCGCAGGAAGTTGATACAAAAACATTAGACAATAGAAATACAAAAGTGAATGAAGATATTGGGAAAGGGTTGTATCACCAACACTCACTGACTTTAAACACTTTGGGAAAACCATTCCCTCCATACAAGGAGTATCGTGAAACCATTTATTTTTACTTCGTATTAGATGAAGGTACTAGTAAGTTAGCAAAAGTTATTGTAACTGGTAACTTCGCAGGGCGTATGGAATATGCAGACTTCTTATACGATAGTTCTGGCGATTTGGTGATTTTTGATCATAATGATGACACACGTCGTGCTGATGCGGATAAAACAAAAGCTTATTTTCTGAAAAAGAAATTACAGAAGTTGTTCCGTCAAGGTGAAGAAATCCCCGCAGATATGTTTATTACCGAAGATTTGCAAGTAGGTATTGATGCTATAAATCAGGCAAAGCTCTACAAGCGTTTGTTTGATACGATGGTTCAAACACAAGAAATGAGTAATAGCAAAGATAAAAAGGATAAGTAATTTTTTATCCATTCTTTACTAAGTAAAGAACTTGGAGTAGATTTTTTCTGCTCCAAGTTTTTTTTATGGGTTGTCTTGATTGTAGAATTACGACAACCCTTATTTTTTTGGCTTGATACATTCTCCACTTACTTCCTGCCATCCTGTAAACGAGGCATCTCTTACCTTTCTAGTAGTCGTAATCGTTTGATATTCCGCAGGTTCTACCACCATTTTATAAGATGGATCACTCACTTTTTGTTGCACAGGTACTGGCTCATACTGACCTGGCACTTCTTCATATCTAATCGTTCCATCCGACTGAATCACTTTACGTACTACGGGCTGTGTTTGTACAGATACCTCTTCATATCTAATCGTTCCATCTGATTGGATTACTGCCTTACGAGTAGTAGTAGTGGGAACGTCTACCCAAGTGGCGGGGACTTCTTGTAATAAAATGGAACCATCAGACTGTACGATGCGTTTGGTAATTGTCGTTGCTTGAGAGTTAGATGGCTGTTGTGCCAACACCCCAAATGATATTCCTACCAAAAAGAAAAATAATAAGCCATGTTTCAAAAAATAAGGCATAGTAGCTGAATTTAATTATTAATAATTGTGTCTCTATTCGGACGCTATTTTATCACTCAGTTACTTCTAACAAAGAAAAACATGCAAACATTTACCCCGCAAGAAATTGCCAATCTCAAATCTTTAATTATCAACGATCAGACAGTTAATTTTGATCTCGCTTTATCCTTACTCGAAAATCG
>JAHDCM010000431.1 GCA_020629895.1 Bacteroidota bacterium | reverse complement strand
TTTAGTACAAGAATGGGCTTTTTTCTGGACGCATCCCCCTTTTTGTTGAAAAAGATGCCAGCAGCGAGACGCTGGCGAAAACCTCTTTTTCAACAAAAAGGGGGTCGGGCTATCCGCTTGTAGTTGGCTCACACAAGCCCATTCAGCTAATCGTCTAGCAGTGTCTTCCGCTGTCAGCCCTGCTAGTCGTAGCTTCATAAGGCTTCTGTTTCGCCAAGCTACCGCTTCTATCCCTTGCGCTATTCACTCATTAAAACAATGGCACTAATAATAATGCTATAAAATTAACCATCGCCCATTTTAGTAAATCGGGTTTTTGTTGGATAAAATATAAGGTTCCAAATATCAAAAAGCCATAGAGAAAAAAGATTTGCCCAAATTGAAAGTGAGGACATTTTAATGTGGCATGTGGTAGTTGCTGAATCCATAATAGGCTTTCATTGACCAGCCAGATGCAGGTATTTAAAATATAACTGATGAGATCGGATATATAAGGCAGCTTTACAAAAGCAAAAAGGGCGATACCACTCATTAGAATGATGGAGGCAAGGTAAATAATGGCTAAATTGCTCAATAGTGCATAGGTTGGAAATTGGTGAAAATAATAGAGGCAAAGTGGTAAGGTCGTAATTTGTGCGGCAATAGAAAGGGCTGTTACTTGCCAAGCAGTATCTATCAGTTTGTTGGAAAATAATAATAGGTTGCAAATTTTGGGTTGTAAGAAAAAGATACCCACCATAGCCGCATACGACAATTGAAAACCTACCTTAAAAAGCATATAAGGGTTGACGAGTAGGAGGATAAAGGCAGAGGCGGCTAAGACATTGTAAGGATTGGGTTTTTGTTGTAGGGACATTCCGATTCCTACGAGTGAAAACATAAGGGCAGAACGACAAACAGAGGGAGGAAGACCAGCAAGTAACGCAAATAACCAAATACCTATTAAGGTAAGTGTTACTCCCCTTTTGCTTTTTACAAATTGGGCGGTAAAAATTAGTCCTAATAAACTGCCAATCAGTTTCCAAATCACACCAACATGCAGCCCCGAAACAGCTAATACATGCATGGCTCCAGCATCGGCATAAGTTTGTTGGAGGTCTTTATTGAGTTGGTGTTTATATCCAAGTAATAAGGCTGCCGCTACTCCCCTTTCGCGTTTAGCGGGTATAAATTGTTCTAAGGTGTTTAAGCAATGATTTTGTAGTAGGTAAATAAATTGATAAAAGTAGGTACTTTCATTTTCTCCTGTTAGCTGCCAATTTTTGCTAGACAGATACGCTTGATGGGTGATATTTTCATACTTCATAAAGGTTCGGTAATCGAAATCACCTGGTATTTTGGGAGGGCTTATTTCTTGCAATTTATTTCGAGCAATGAGTATGTCTCCGTAGGACAGATTTTCGATGACTGCTTCTTTTTGAAAGTAGATCACTGATTTTCCAAAGGTGGGGATCCATTGTTTTAGGGTATTGTTGTAAATAGCGACTACCTGTACGAGGGCTTTGTAGGATTTGTTTTTTTCGATGGGTGGTTCTACTAGTTTTAGTTTTAGTTGTGAAGCATCAACGAGGTAGTGCTTGTAGTGGCTTTCTTTAGTTGGTTCATTGAATTGAATACTTCGCTCGTAGGCAATTAGTACGAGTACGAGTTGTAATACTGCACCAAATAGCCAGCGATATTGGTAATTTTGGCTTGTTTTGCGTAGGAAATGGATACCCAGTAATATAGGAATACTAAGAATGAGGCATTGTAATAGGTAAGGCACTTCTAGCTCAAGGTGCAGGGCTAGTAAAATACCGCTTATAACGGGGATGAGTAATCTAACGAAGGGAATGACTTCCCACGAAACCGCTTTCATAGGTATATTTTTAGATAAGGAGCGGTTCGTGGGAAATGTAGGAACGTGATAGGCTTCTATATATAAGACTGATGAAGGGGGCGTTTTTCCCGTCTTATTTCATTTTTTTTATTTTTTAGGTAATGCTACTGGTATTAGCTCTTTCTTACTGACTAATTTTTTGCCGTCATAGGGACAGTAATTGTATCGTCCTGATAATTTTTTGTCGCATTGTCCACATGCTTTTAAGGGCAGCATTGCTTCAAATGGCAATTCCCACTCCTGTCGATATTCTTTATACTGGATGGTAAATAGGTCTTCTTTTTTTTCGTTGACAATTAACTTTCCTTCGAGTTCGGCAGGAAAAAGGTAAAAATTCATGTTTGATCCCATTGGTCCAAGCATATTGGTCAATATAGGCTTAAATATTTCGAGGAGCATGGAGACACTAGGGTCTATTTTTTCTTTGTTTCTGTCTAAGGCAGCTACTTTTTCTTCTCCAGATAAGATAAAAATATTTTGTTGGATGTCGTTATATTCTTGATATTTAACAGCTCCTAAAGCACTCATATTGCCATCTAGTACGGCCACTATAATATATGGCTTGAGTGTTTCCATAAACTCAGCAATTTCTTCTGCTCCCATTGATCCATCCATCGCGAGTGATAGCTCCCAAAAGGTATTGGGAATCCACCAGAGCATTAACATTTTGTCATTTGCTGTATCAAGGTATTGTGTTTCAGTGGTGAGCAGGTCGAGCTTTTGTTCGGGGCTACGTTGTGCTTGACTTTGTTGGCTTGAAAGGGTAATCAATAAGCTGCAAAATAAAAGGAGGATAGCTGTTCGCATTTTCGTTGTATTATATGTAAAGATTATACTGCATAAGATGATCAATAGTTGCTTGTATTTATTGTAGTTACGTCTGTTCAAAAATAATACCGTGAATAAAAAAATCCCATTGGCTGGTTGCCAATGGGATTTTTTTCATTACTGCTTATATTTCTTATGCCGCATCTACTTGTTGTGATGCCATAAATTCTTTGTGTGACAAGAAACGTTCTGCATCAAGAGCGGCCATGCAGCCTGTTCCTGCTGCTGTAACAGCTTGTCGATAAATTTTGTCTTGGGCATCGCCACATACAAATACGCCTGGTATGTTTGTTTTGGTACTATCTGGCTGTGTGATCAAATAGCCTTCACTATCTATATCTAGGAAGTTGGCGAAAATGTCGGTATTGGGCTTGTGTCCAATGGCTACAAAAAATCCTTTGATAGGAATTTCTGA
>JAHDCM010000430.1 GCA_020629895.1 Bacteroidota bacterium | reverse complement strand
TAAAGGTTTGTTTTTTAGCGGGAAGGTATTACCTTCGTACAGCCCACCTCCACCATCAAACTGATACGACCTGTGGTAAAACTTTTTAAAACAGCAACACCAGCAACCTTTATATTACTGGCCTGTTATGGCATTGCCATTAACCTCAATTTGTTTATCAATCCTCCTGCTGTCGAATTAATGGCCTCGGCACCATTAAGTAATTGGCTACTACAACTCATTGGACTTATTTCTAATGAGTCTGCCTATATTATGAGTGGTATTTTCTTATTGATGGTACTTGTACAGGCCTTTCTGTTCAACTTCATTATTGAACATCACAAAATATTTGATAGTCTCAACACCCTCACAGGCTTTTCTTATCTGTTGCTAACTGCCTTGTTTAATGAAGCACTCTATCTAAGCCCCGCCTTTTTCGCCCTCTTTCCAATTCTAATTGCACTCCACAAACTCATCAGAAGCTATAATGACCTCAGCGTTTCTCCCATATTTGATGGAGCCTTTGCCATAGGCATTGCCTCCCTCTTTTATCTTCCCTCCATTGTACTCTTCTTTTTCTATTTGGTCGGTTTATCAGTTACTCGTGTATTCAATATCAAAGAGTGGATACTTGCCATAACTGGCATGGTCATTCCATACATTCTTACCGCCACCTACTTCTTATGGCAAGATCAACTAGGTGATTTTTTACTACAACATTTTACAGCATGGAGCATCAGCACTAGCATACAAAATACCAGCCTACTAGAAGTAGGAATAAAAATAGCCATACTAGCAGTAGTAGTTGGTATGGGATTATTAATCTATCAACGTAACTTTTTGAAAGTAGTTGTTAGAATTCGTAAATACCAAACCTTGTTTGTATATCTACTATCTGTATCCTTTTTATCAGCCATTTTCATCAACAAAATACACCTATCACCTGCCGCCCTATTGCTAATACCCGCTGCCTATTTCCTAGCTTACAGTTTTTACGAAACTTCTAGGCAGCGCATATACGAAAGCATCCACTTACTGCTACTCGTTACAGTACTCTGTTTTCAGTATGGCATTATTGTTTGATGATCTATCACTGACACTTCGCTATTTCCTCACGATAAGTTTGGTCATAAATCTTATACTTCGCTTCAGGAAAACGGCTCTTTTTGCCCTCATGCACCTCCATCAACCGCTCCTGGCAACTTTTCACCAAAGTAGGGTCTTCATTCTCCTTGCACTTACAATACCGTTCAGAGTCTCTAACAGCACGATTCATAAACACATCATCCGCATAATGCGCCATTTTCTCCTTACTACGTTCTTTTCGTTCGTCCGAAGATCGCGCATACTTTTGATGTAAGACACTCTTCTCCTTGTCTTTTTTACTAACAGCACTTTTTTCCGTAGTCTTATTGGTTGACTTAGCATCACCCGTCGTTTCTCCACCACAAGCCATCAAAAAAGTACATACAATAAGCATTAACCAAGCAAAGGTTCTCATAATTAAACAAAATTGACTTCATGAAATAATTCACAAAAATAACACATTATCACGACTCTGATGCAATATCCTCCATCCATAAATCAGGGCGATCCGCAATAAATCGCTGCATCATAGCAATACAGTCCTCATTTCTCAAATCAACCACTTCTACCCCATGCGAACGCATAAAGGCAGGCGCACCAGCAAACGTTACTGACTCCCCCACAATTACTTTGGGAATTTTAAACTGCACCACCGTACCTGCACACATATAACAAGGCATTAAAGTCGAATACAATACCGTATCTTTATAAGAACCTATACGCCCCGCATTGCGCAAACAATCAATTTCTGCATGTGTCATCGGATCATCTTTCTGAACGCGTTGATTATGTCCACGAGCAATAATCTGCCCGTCTCGAACCAATACCGAACCTATCGGAATGCCCCCTTCCGACAAACCTTTTTTCGCTTCATCAATAGCCGCTTGCATAAATGGATCTAGCATAAAAAAAATTTAGGATTATGTTAATAAATGGCGTACTTTTGCAGTTCTATGCAAAGGTGTCCTACCGCTTAGAGTACTAAATACCTATATCAAAAATAACATTTCACCCGTCAAAAAACGAATAAAATGAAAGTAGCTGTTGTCGGTGTAACTGGAATGGTAGGGAAAGTCATGTTACAAGTCTTACAAGAACGAAATTTCCCTGTTAGTCAACTCATTCCTGTCGCTTCCAAAGATTCTGTTGGAAAAAAAATATGGTTCAAAGGAGAAGAAATTCCAATCGTAGATGTAGAAGTCGCGGTATTCAACAAACCCGATTTCGCCATCTTCTCAGCAGGTTCTTCTGTCTCTTTAGAATGGGCGCCCAAATTCAAAGAAATGGGAACCACCGTTATTGACAATTCTTCCGCTTGGAGAATGCATGAAGACGTGCCATTAATCGTTCCCGAAATCAATGCCTCTATCCTCACTCCAGAAGATAAAATCATTGCCAATCCAAACTGCTCCACCATCCAAATGGTCATGGCACTAGCTCCACTACACGAGGCTTATGTCATGAAGCGTATCATCATTTCTACCTACCAATCAGTAACGGGTACGGGTAAAAAAGCAGTTGCACAACTACGCAATGAACGTAGCCAATTTGAAGGCGACTCCGTTTATCCTTATACCATCGACCTCAACTGCCTCCCTCACTGTGATATTTTCCTAGATAATGGATACACCAAAGAGGAAATGAAACTCGTTCACGAAACGCGCAAAATTTTAAGCGATCCGTCTATCGGTGTTTCTGCAACAGCTGTTCGAGTGCCAGTCGTAGGAGGACATTCTGAAGCGGTTAACGTAGAGTTCCGTAACGAATTTGATCTCGCAGAAGTCCGCCAACTACTCAATGATACAGCAGGAGTAGTCGTCATGGATAATATTGATAATAATATCTATCCGATGCCACTCTACCAACAAGGTAAAGATGAGGTATTTGTAGGACGTATCCGCCGCGACGAATCTCAAGAAAAAACACTCAATCTTTGGGTCGTATCCGATAACCTCCGAAAAGGAGCCGCTACCAATGCCATCCAAATTGCCGAGTTTTTAGTCGCCCAAAAAATGGTGGTCGCCTAATGAGTCAATCCCTCATTTATCCAATCACCCA
>JAHDCM010000429.1 GCA_020629895.1 Bacteroidota bacterium | reverse complement strand
TGTCAAAACCAGCACCTCCACCACCTCCTGAAAAAGAGGTGGTTCCATCGCCTGCTGCTCCTCCTAAAAAAGAGGAAACAACTCTGCCTACACCCACACCGCCACCCCCTTCAGAATTTGAGACACCGCCCCCGCCTCCACCACAAAACGAGGGAGGGAATAATGCGCCACCAAAAGTGAAGTCGCCTGTACCCAAGCCTTTGCCGGGTTCAGGAGAGTAGTTGGGCGTGTCCTTTTGTAGGTCTTTCGGAACTGGCGGATCACAGTTATACCTATTACTTCAATCCCTCAATCCGCCAGTTCCTCAATGCCTACTTCAGGTCGGGCTATCCGTTTGTAGTTGTCTCATAGCTACTAGTTCAGCATAATCCTAGCGGTGTCTTCCGCTGTCAGCCCCGCTAGTCCTTGCTTCACAAAGTAGCCATTTCGCCAAGCTACCACTACTATCCCTCACGCGAACAATGTGTGAAGTGTGAATGTAAATCGTCGCACCTCGCACAATTTTTTCCCCCCAATCAGGTTATAACTAATGGTAAAATAGCAGCTACTTAAAGCAGCCAATCAGACTTTTTACCCGTCTACTAGAAACAATTAAAAGAATCGCAGTAAATTTGCGCGTTATTTGCAGTTACCTGCTCGAAATGAGAGCTTGTTATAATTATAAATAACCCATTTACTAAAAAGAATTAAATTCCCGAATGAGAACATTAAGTTTCCTTCTTTGTGTGGCGTGCATCATGGGACTGGTACTATCCAGTGTGGCACAAGAAACCCTTTCTCCACTCAAATATAACCCCGTCTATCCTTATAGCTACCCACAAGCCGATAAGTTTGAAGCAAAAAGCTTTTCCCTAAATTTCGATCATGTTTGCTTGGCTCCTTCCAAGTTAGAAATTGTAGACCTTCAACAGCCCGATTGTGTGTCTAATAATGGAGCTTTTACTATACAAGTCAACAATGGCAATGGGCCATTTAAGTACTATGTCAATGGAAACTTAGTAGGTGAAACCACCGAAACAAGCTTCGTAGTAGATAATCAATTCTCAGGGGCTTTTCTCATAGAAGTAGAAGATGGAGACGGGCTGATTCGTCAAAAGCGCGTTGTTTTGGATGATGCTGGACAAACGGCTATTGAGGATAATATTTGGGTAGTGCGAAAAGCCTTTTGTTCGAATAAAGGAAATCTACAAAAAAATGCCTTTGACGATGATCTCGTTACTTATACCATTTTTGAGGAAAGTGGCGTAGAAGTAGGCACCTTTGGTGTGGGAACAGAAAGTAATTTTGACCTTGATCCAGGATGGTATTATGTATTGCGTTTAGGGCGAATAGACCCATGTGCCTCTTACTTTTTCATTGAAGTAGAAGAGCAACCAGTCAATCAAATGCCCTTTATCGAAGATTTTTCAGATACGCGTATTTACCCCAATCTCGACCGTTGGGAAGATAATTTTGCTTTTGTCAACTCCAATTATGCGTTTGAGGCTCCTAGTGTGGGCGTCGCTACCCTAGATGGGCTAAACCAATTTGGACAACCTTATACCTCTGTACAAACGGTGTCTTTTTTAAATGGAGAAGCAGATGTACTTACCTCCAATCCTTTTTGTTTAGATGATTTGTTACAAGAAGTGAATATTGATGCGATTTACATGCGTTTTATGTTTCAACCCAAAGGGCAAGGCGATTATCCCAACCGTGAGGATAGCTTATTTGTAGAGTTTAAAAGTCCAGAAGGAGATTGGCAACGGTTTATGTCTATTCCTGGCTTAGACGATTTTCGAGATAGTATTCCTTTTGTGGATACCTCATTAGTGGTTACCGATCCTAATTTTTTCTATAATGGTATGCAGTTTCGTTTTCGCAACTTAGCTACCATTACAGGGGGGAATGACCATTGGAATATTGATTATGTACGTGTAGATGTCAACCCAATTAAAGAGATAGTTGGTGATGTGAGCTTTACAGAAGAGGCGCCCTCTTTATTGAAGAATTACCGTGAAATGCCGTGGAAACAATTTAAAGGGCATGTAGAAAAAGAAATAGCAGAAGAACTAAAAGTAACGGTGTTGAGTCTCGACTCGGCAGGTGCCACTCCCTTCCTCCTAGAAAATGCTTATACCTTGTGGGATGTCTGTTTGGATGAAACGATCTTTGCATCAGGTGTAAAGCTTGGTACTTCTGATGATGTTATTGGTGGGGATACAGGTAACTTTCCTAGTGATGAGCGTATAGGGGTGCGGTTTGTGCAAGCCACAGATAACCCTACGGATAATGACTTTAAAAAGATTTCGGAAAGTATTACAAATCTAATGGGTAATCCTGCCTTTGCTGATCGGGATAGTGTTATTTTTAGTTTAGACTGGTCATTGAAACCCGATATTAATCAGGCAATCACCTGTAATGATACGCTGCGTCATTATCAGAAGTTTTACAATTACTATGCCTTTGACGATGGTTCTGCCGAAGCGGCTTGGGGACTCAATACCAATAAATCGCAAGTAGCTTATAAAATAGAACTAAATGAACCTGACACCTTAGAAGCCCTTCAAATTTGCTTCTTAAATATGAACCACAATACAGAAGGTTTTCCTTTTCGTGTTACGGTGTGGAAAGATGTGCAGTTAGGTAGCTCTAACTCTACGATTATTTATCAAAGTGAATCGGATGATATTATTCAGTATTTCCCGACTGTCAATGGTTTTTGGACTTATGTTTTAGAAACGCCAGTTCCCGTAGATGGAGTCATTTATGTGGGAATTGAACAAGAGGGAGATGACTTTATGGATATTGGTTTTGATCGAAATACGGTGGCTACCGAACATTTAGTGATCAATTATAATGGATTTTGGGAAGAATCGGCACAAAGTGGAGCAGTTATGATGCGTCCTGTTTTGGGTAATACGTTTGGTGATATGATTCCTGATAATGTAAATGTAGGAGTAGAAGAGGAAGAAATGCGTTTAAATTTTAGCTTATTCCCGAACCCTACAAGCAGTCAATTGTTTGTAGAATTAGAAACTGCTCAACAAGGGCGAAAACATTATGTGGAGGTGTTTGACTTTGCAGGGAAACAAGTCGTCTCAACACAGTTGGAAAGCGGACGTGCTATTGATGTATATGATCTGCCTAGTGGTATGTATGTATTACGTGT
>JAHDCM010000428.1 GCA_020629895.1 Bacteroidota bacterium | reverse complement strand
GTTACTTCTCGTCCTCTTGGGGTACGTTTAATAAAGCCTTCTTGTACTAGAAAGGGTTCGTAAACCTCTTCGATAGTTCCAGGTTCCTCTCCTACTGACATGGCAATGGTATTAATTCCTACGGGACCACCTTTAAATTTATCAATGATAGTATTAAGGATGCGATTATCCATTTCATCCAGTCCATGTTCATCTACATGTAAGGCATTGAGTCCGAATTGGGCAATTTCTTTATCTACTGTTCCATTTCCTTTAATTTGAGCAAAATCGCGAATTCGACGGAGTAAGGCATTAGCAATACGTGGTGTTCCTCGACTACGACGCGCAATTTCAAAGGCTCCATCTTCGGTAATGGGTGTTCGGAGGATAGAAGCTGATCGTTTGATAATTGATTTGAGGGTTTCGGCATTGTAGTATTCCATGCGGAAGGTAATGCCGAAGCGAGAACGCATAGGTGCTGATAATAAGCCTGATCGAGTGGTTGCTCCTACTAGGGTAAATGGGTTTAGGGTGAGTTGAATACTTCGTGCTGCTGGTCCACTGTCAATCATAATGTCGATTTTGAAGTCTTCCATTGCTGCATAGAGGTATTCTTCGACGGTAATGCTGAGGCGGTGAATTTCGTCGATAAAAAGTACATCTTTATCATCAAGATTGGTGAGTAGGCCAGCTAGATCGGCTGGTTTTTCTAATACTGGCCCTGATGTAACCTTTACTCCTACCCCTAATTCATTAGCTACAATATTGGCAAGGGTTGTTTTTCCTAAACCTGGTGGGCCATGTAATAATACATGATCTAGTGCTTCTCCTCGTAGTTTGGCGGCTCGAATGAAAATGTCGAGGTTTTCGATGATATGTGGTTGTCCAGTGAAATCACCCAGTTCTTGTGGACGCAATACTTTTTCCACTTCCATTTCAGGATTACTGAGATGTTCTTTCCCGCCTTTTAATAAATCGTCTCGCATATTGTAAAAATAAATAAAAAAAGAGATTTTTACTAATTTTATTAGCTCAAAAACGATACCCAATTGCCATTTCCACATAATCGGCTGTTGCGTAGTGAGTTTTTAGGAAAATAGCTCCATACCATTGTTTGTCTTGTTGTTGGTAGGTGGGTTTTAGGTAGGCTTGTAGCCCTATTTTGGCATAGAAAAAGGCTTTTTCGAGAAAAGGGTCATAGACATAGACTCCTAATTGAGCAACTCCCGAAACATGTCCGAAGAAGACTTCGTAACCGCCAAAAACGGCTACTTTGGAGGCACGAAGTCGTTCTTTATTGGTAAATGCAGCTTGGTTGTGGATAAAATGATAAATAAATTGATAATAGTTCGCTTCGATGCCTCCTTGGATTTGACTGGCAATGCTGATGCGTTTGCTAAGGAATATATTGCCAATAAGTACCGAGTAGCGAGGGCCGCCAGGTTTTCCATCTTCTACAAAGGCATGACCTAATTTGAGATTAAACTTTAGAGGACGTTTTACAAGTGGATTTTTTTCTTGGGAGATCAATTGGTTTTTTTCTGGAGTTCCATTGGGGGAATAACGTAGATTGATGCCAAGTGCTGGAATATTTATGCCTAGATTGGGAGTTTGTACTTTGGCATTGGAGTAGTGGGTAAAACTAAGGGTTCCGAGTAGTTGCCATTGCTTGGAAATTTGGTAAGCTAGGGCAATTTGAAGCATGGTAAGGTTATTGAATTTAGACCCAATCACATTATTGGTAGGATTGGTGACAGCATTGAATGGGCGACTGACATGTGCTAATCCAATGCCTAGATGATAATGAATTTTAAATTTTCGATACCGTTGTATCATTCGAATGGATGGTAAGATTCCTACTCCCCTTCCAAATGTTTCTTGATCTCCAAATTGCCCATATAAAAAGCTAAGTCCTAATTCGGGATAATTGTAGAGTTGATGCCATAATTTCTTTCCATTGGTTGACTTTATAATACTCACCTCATATAAAAAAGATCGCTCGGTAACATCTGGCTGAAAATGTGGTGTATGTTTAAATATTTTTCCTGTTTTCAAGCCTGTTTCAATGGCCCAAAACTCGTTTTTAGTCTTTTGAGTTGATTTTATTTCTGCTTTTTGTGCCTGACCATTGGTCGCAAACAGTAATAACATGGTCAAAAGCCCTAGTAAGTGGCAAGCTTTTAGTGGTTTATCGAACCAAATGGATATTCTATTCATTAGATATACTGTCAAGAAGTAAGTACCAAGATTATTTTAACCATTCTTTTATTCACACCAATACTACTTTACCTTGAATTTACCAGTTAAAGTGACACCTGAAAAAAAGCCACCTCGAAATATCGGTCGAACACTCCTCAAGTATTTTTTACAAGGCTTATTTTTTTTAGGCCCCATTGTACTGACTTTTTACATCATCATTGCTGCTATTTCTTTAGTAGACAAGATGATACCTGTGAAGCAGTTTGATTTTGTGGGTCGTGATCTCATCATTATTGCTGTTGTTTTTACCACAGTGGGCTATCTAAGTACCACGTTTGTATTCAAGCCTTTTTTTGGTTATTTAGAACGTCTTATCCTAAATATTCCACTAGCCAAAATCATTTATACCGCATTAAAAGATCTCTTTTCGGCCTTTGTGACTGAAAAGCGCAAATTTGATCGTCCTGTGTTGGTAGTAATGAATAAAAATTCTGGTGTTAAAAAGATGGGTTTTATTACCGAAGATGATGTATCTATGTTAAGTGAAGAGGCAGGCGATGTGGCAGTTTACTTTCCACACTCCTACAATTTTTCGGGCAATTTGTTTATCGTTCCCAAAGATAATGTACTGTTGCTCAAAAACATAAGTTCTTCGGAAGCAATGAAATTTATTGTGTCGGGTGGAGTGACCAATTTAGAGGTAGAAGACAAGATTGTCTCCAGTTCTTCTTAATTTTTGATAGCTATTTTGGGCGTATCCAAGCCGCAATACGGCCATACTACTTGGGCTATGCTTCTGTACTGCGGCTCGGTCGGGCTTTCGGCTCATAATGTGGCTACTCGCACAGTGTTCGCTATGGTCGTCCCTTGTCTTCGCTCATTCCGCTCAGCCTGCGGCACTCCCTAGCTCACGACTATGCTCCTCACGCCCCATTCCGCCTCTATCCCTTACGCGTAAACACGATTGAACGATCGGGCGACCACAAG
>JAHDCM010000427.1 GCA_020629895.1 Bacteroidota bacterium | reverse complement strand
ATTCCCTCCTCATTGGTAACAGTACCAATCTGACTATCAGCCAACTGTATATTTGCATTGGCAATAGATTGCTTCGTCTTTTTATCAAGCACCTTCCCAATAATTGTATTTTGAGCGATTAATGTATCGGGAGATATAAACATCAAAATCAAAAAGAGATAGGAAATTTGCTTCATTTTCTTTACATTTAAAGACTACTATTTGGGCAATACTTGACTTATACAACGTTTTTGTTAAATCTATTTTTCATCTTTAGTTTGTTTTATTGAAAAATAATATACATCTCATTACCATATAGCTCATGTAGAATAAGGCAAGTAAAAAAAATAAATCCTACAACTTTACTTGCCTATTTTTAAGCTACTCTGCGTTTGTAAAGCCTCGCCCTAACGGAGTATCTCTTGTTTTTACAAGCTATCAATAATACGAGTTTTATTGATATAGAATCTATTTCTATAATGGATGCCGTATATGTATCTCAATATAACAATGTACACGCACGCATAAAATTATACGCATTTAACAATTTAATCAGACATAAAATACTATGAAAAAAAAATTCTTTGGTTTTGATTTCTCTCATTTTAGGGGGGATTTATTCGGTGGCATCACAGCTGGTATTGTTGCCCTACCTCTAGCACTTGCCTTTGGTTTACAATCTGGATTAGGAGCAGATGCAGGTTTATATGGTGCCATATTTATTAGTTTTTTTGCCGCATTATTTGGAGGAACCAATACTCAAATTTCGGGGCCAACCGCACCCATGACAGCAGTAAGCATGGTTATTATTACTGGAATGATTGCTGCAAATGAAGGAGATGTGAATAAAGCACTTCCAGCAATATTAATGGTATTCGTTTTAGCAGGTATATTTCAAATTGCACTTGGATTTTTAAAAGTGGGACAGTATATACGTTATATACCCTACCCTGTTGTATCAGGTTTTATGACTGGAATTGGCGTCATTATTATTATTACTCAACTTTTGAATGTACTAGGCTATTATCCCAAAGAAGATACTGCGTATGTAAATGAATTTAAACCCAAAGCAGAAGAAGTCATTCTTGAAAAAATACTGCAAGATGAAGCTGGTGAAGGTATATTGGTATTAGAAGACTTTGAGGAAACGATTAAACGCTCCAATGATATTTCTATGGAAGAAATTCAGAAGGAAGCACAGGCATTGGCAGGTAGTCAATCAGCGGGGGTTCTTGGTACATTCAATGTTCTTGGAAGAGCTATTAATAATATTAACCTTATTGATCTGGGGCTTGCACTAACTACTATATTTATTATCTACGGCTTTAAGCGCATTACAAAAGCCATCCCTAGTACACTAGTCGCCTTACTTCTCATTACGCTCATTGCCTACTTCTTGATACCAGGTTACCGAACCATCGGAGAAATACCTAGTGGCTTCCCCAAATTAAAACTAGAGATACTAACCAACTTCAGCATCTCCCAAGTTTATCCATACATATTTACAGCTATGTCCCTAGCTGCTTTGGGGGTCATTGACTCTTTACTCACTTCTATTGTGGCTGACAATATGACCAAGACCAAACACAAGCCCAATCAAGAATTAATAGGGCAAGGAATTGGGAATACCATTGCGGCTCTTTTTGGCGGAATTCCTGGTGCTGGTGCAACGATTCGTACAGTTGTAAATATTGAAGCTGGTGGAAAAACTAAATTATCTGGTATGGTCGCAGGTCTTTTATTGTTATTTGTTTTATTATTACTAGGGCCATTGGCTTCCCAAATACCCGCAGCCGTATTAGCGGGAATTCTTATAACAGTGGGTATTGGAGTAATGGATTACAAAGGATTACGTCATATTCCACAGTTACCAAGAAGTGAAGTATTTGTAATGTTACTTGTTTTAATATTAACCGTATTTGTTGGATTAGTTGAAGCGGTAGCTATTGGTCTAGTTAGTTCTTCCATCCTATTTATGAAGAAAATTTCGGACGAAGTAGATAACCGTACAACAATAACACCTTTACAAGAAGTGGAGGACGAACTACCCTGGATGGATGAAGGAGATATTATCAAACGCATGAAAAATAAAGTGTATATCAAGCACTTAGACGGCCCATTATTCTTTGGATTTGCATCTCGTTTTCAAGACTTAATGAATTCCATTTCTAATATTAAAGTGGTAGTTATTCGGATGGATAAAGTCCCTTATGTAGATCAGTCGGGCTTATATGTTATGGAAAATGCAATTAAAGATTTACAAGAACAAGGCATTAAAGTCGTGTTTACAGATATACATGGACAACCCAAAGATATTTTCGAAATCTTCAACATCATCCCCGACCTAGTACCCCAAAAATACTGTTTCGACACCTTTGCTGATTGTGCAAAGTGGTTAGAGCAACATCTAAAAGTAGCCTAATTAGAGGCAAGATCAGGCTCCTACATTTCCTGGTAGGAGCTTGTTACATTTTAGTATGAATTAGCCTCTAACCATCTCCACTAACTTCGTAATCGTCTTCCAATTGCGAGTCGTTGCTCTACATTTCAACTTCTTCTCCCAAAATTGATTCGTCAATTTAGATTTATGATAACTACCTACACACTGAAGATACACCGTTTTTCCACTGATTTCAAACAAATCTCCTTTATAATCTCCCTCTTTCAACAGCTTTGCCTCTTCCCCACTCGGCTCCCTTGATAAGAAAGTTACATGCAAACTTGACTTATCTACCTTTTCACTTTGAATTACAAAGTAATTTTTATTAAAAATTGATTCTAAATTCTCCTTTTCTAATATCATTACAGGGACTTCAAAACCAAATTCGCGCAAAATCAATGCACTTAGCTGCTGTTCCAAAGTATTGATCTGCTGTTCTTCACAAGCAAACAACACATTCCCACTCTGAATATAAGTGCGCAGTTCCTTCCAGCCTAGCGTTTCACAAGCTGCTCGCA
This sequence comes from Bacteroidota bacterium, assembly GCA_020629895.1. GTDB lineage: Bacteria > Bacteroidota > Bacteroidia > Chitinophagales > UBA2359 > JAHDHP01. The sequence continues at coordinate 251 of JAHDCM010000427.1, read as the reverse complement.
AATCGGCCATCTTCATCTTCCTTTTCCCTCCTACATTAATTCCTCGTAATAAAGCAATATACTTTTTCATATTTTATTATTTTTTTTTGATTTGGGCGTGTCCTTTTTCGCCTCGTCGTCGATGCGTTCATGCATCGACGACGAGGCGAAAAAGGTCGGGCTATCCGTTTGTAGTTGGCTCATAGCTGCTAGTTCAGTATAGTCCTAGCGGTGTCTTCCGCTGTCAGCCCCGCTAGTCCTTACTTCACAAA
>JAHDCM010000426.1:2022-3198 GCA_020629895.1 Bacteroidota bacterium | reverse complement strand
TCAATCGTCAACCGTTCAACCGTTCAACCGTTTATCATTCAATCGTCAACCGTTCCATTGTTAATCGTTAAAAAACCCCGCATACCCGCATCTTCTTACCTTTTTTTATTATTTTTGCAGAAATTTTAGCCAGACGACCTATGCCAAGAAAAAAAACAGCGACAAAAAAAATGACTTTCGGTAAAGACACTTACCTGAAGTGGTACCGCCTTATGCTCTTACTACGCAAGTTTGAAGAAAAAGCAGGGCAATTATACGGTCAACAAAAAATAAGAGGCTTTTGTCACTTATATATTGGACAAGAAGCTGTTGCAGCAGGCATTACCACTGCTACTCGACAAACAGACCCACTCATTACCGCCTATCGCGACCACGGGATGGCACTAGCCAAAGGTATCTCAGCCAATGCTTGTATGGCCGAATTATATGGCAAGGTAACGGGTTGTGCTGGTGGCAAGGGAGGCTCTATGCACTTCTTTTCTCGTGAACACTTTTTTTATGGTGGACATGGTATTGTAGGTGCGCAAATTCCATTAGGAGCTGGCATTGCCTTTGCAGAACAATACCGCGGCACTGATAGCATTTGTGTTACCTGTTTTGGGGATGGTGCTGCTCGTCAAGGAGCCTTACATGAAACATTTAACTTGGCAATGCTCTGGAATTTACCTGTTGTTTTTATCTGCGAGAATAACGGTTATGCGATGGGTACTTCTGTAAAACGCACCTCTAATGTGGTCGAATTATACCAACTTGGCGAGGCGTACAGTATGCCAAGTAAAGCAGTAGATGGAATGAAGTGCGAAGAAGTACACCAAGCTGTTTATGAAGCTGCCGAACGCGCACGTAGTGGTGGTGGCCCTACCTTCTTAGAAATACGAACCTATCGGTATAAAGGACACTCCATGTCTGACCCTGCAAAGTATCGTACCAAAGAAGAAGTACAGCAATATAAAGCTATTGACCCTATTAGTGAGGTAAAAGCTTTATTACTCAAAAAGAAATACATTACACAAAAAGCATTAGATGATATGTTGGCGGAAATCAAACAAGAAGTCGCCGATTCTATCAAGTTTGCAGAAGAATCTGCATTTCCCCCAGATAGTGCGTTGTACACCGATATTTATATGCAACACGACTATCCTTTTATTCGGGAAGAATTATAATGTCTCCCAATTA
>JAHDCM010000426.1:0-1922 GCA_020629895.1 Bacteroidota bacterium | reverse complement strand
TTTATAGTAAATACTAATTTCATTCAAAATGGCAAAAAATAAGCAGCAGGACACGATTTTAGATCGAGAAATTGACCTACAAGAACAGTACGGGAAAGCCGAAGATTTTTTTGAAAAAAATAGGAATCTAATTGTTGGTCTAGGCGCACTTATCTTATTAGTAGCAATTGCTTATTTCGGATTTTATAGAGTCTACCTACCTGGTCAAGAAGCAGAAGCGAATGCCAATATGTATGCCGCTCAACAATACTTCCAAAAAGACTCTTTCCGATTAGCAATCAATGGAGATGGAAACAATGATGGTTTCTTAGATATCATTGATTCATATAGCGGTATGACCAAATCAGCCAACCTAGCACAATACTATGCTGGTGTCTCTTACCTCAATATGGGCAAATACGATGAAGCGATTGATCATCTTTCTAATTATAGCGGTAAAGACTTAATGACTGCTGCTATGGCTAAAGGGGCTATTGGTGATGCCTATATGGAATTGCAAAATCCTGATCAGGGAATTAGCTATTATAAAAAGGCCGCCAATGCTAGTAGCAACCAGTTTACAGCTCCTCTTTTCCTCTGGAAGGCAGGAATGGCTCTAGAATCTCAAGGAAATTATAGTGAGGCGAAAAATATGTACCGTCAAATCAAAGACAAATATCCTGATGCAACTAAAGCAGGAAACCTCAATATTGATATTGACAAATACCTTACACGCGTAGAAGCCAAACTATAGGCTTCATCTATCTTTATTATACACAAAAGTCAGTGATTTAGTCGTAGCTAGATCACTGACTTTGTTATTTTATCTCTTCTCATTGCACCAAAAAAATGCCCCATGGCCAGCTCATTAAAAAATCTCTCTGATTACGACCCCTCTCAAATTCCTTCTGCCGAAGGAATGTCTTTTGGAATAGTGGTAACCGATTACCATACTGACATCACCTATACACTTCTGCAAGCTTGTCACGATACGCTCGTCAAACACGGTGCTGAGACTGCCCGTATAGAAATACTACATGTACCAGGTACTTTCGAACTACCTTTAGGCGCACAGTTTCTATATGAAAACTTCGAACCAGATGCCGTGATCTGTATAGGTTGTGTCATTACAGGGGAAACCAAACATGATGAATACATCAACTCTGCCGTTTCTCGTTCCATCATGCAATTGGGCATCGACTTCAACGTACCTTTTGTATTTGGGGTGCTGACCCCACGTACCCATGAACAAGCTCTTGACCGTGCTGGTGGAAAACATGGTAACAAGGGAATAGAAGCTGCGGTTACTGCCATCAAAATGGTAGACCTTAAATGGAAAACCTATCATTATAAAGACCTTTTTGACGGACTAAATAATTAATCAATCTCACTATGCAACTCTATACCATTGATACGGGCTTTTTTAAATTGGATGGTGGAGCGATGTTTGGCGTCGTACCTAAAACGATCTGGAACAAGCTAAATCCAGCCGATGAAAAGAACTTGTGTACTTGGGCAATGCGCTGCTTGCTCATTGAACAAGGAGATCGCCTCATATTGGTAGATACTGGCTTAGGAGATAAACAAAGTGAAAAGTTTTTTAGTTATTTCGAACCTCATGGTGAAGAGACACTCGAAAAGTCGCTGGCTCGTCACGGCTTTGGCTTAGAAGATATTACCAATGTTCTTTTAACCCACCTTCATTTTGATCATGTCGGTGGAGCAGTTCGCCGCCTAGCAGATGGCACACTACTACCCACTTTCCCCAATGCCACCTATTGGTCGAATGAAGCACACTGGCAAACAGCCACAACTCCCAACCCTCGTGAAAAAGCCTCTTTCCTCAAAGAAAATTTTGAACCGATTAGAAGTAATGGGCAATTACAATTATTAGAAGATGGAGCTAGTTTGTGTGAAGGTGTTCGAGTGAGTTTTGTGTATGG
>JAHDCM010000425.1 GCA_020629895.1 Bacteroidota bacterium | reverse complement strand
CAGCGTCATCGCTGGGGTAGCAATAGTCGCAGATTCCAGCCTATTTAAAAGGATCAGAAAACTTCTCATCTGTTACAAACGAAACATCAGTAAGCGTTTTCAAGAACGCAACTAAAGCATCTTTTTCTGTATCGTTTAAGCCCAAACGCTGCGGCAAACCGTCATCACCTTTAAACTTTTTATCAAGATTGTGATGATCTTGAATACCACTATTATAATGCTCTACCACCTCTTCCAAAGAAGCAAAGCGACCATCGTGCATATACGGGCCAGTTAACTCAATATTACGAAGACTAGGAATCTTAAACTGTCCGTCCTCTTTTCCATTATCTTCATAAACCACATCCAAACCAATATTCGCTGTTCCCTTTACCTCACCCCCATATTCACTACCCATAAAACCAAACTCATCAATAATTTCAGGATTAGGATCAAAAGAGAGATCAGAAGACAATCCATTTATATTGGGGCTGTTAATCATCTCCGCAGTAAAACGTCCGTCAGGCGCACTAAAATTGGCTCCTGCATGACATGAACTACACTTGGTCTTATTACTAAAAAACAAATCCTTACCCAATGTTTCTTTAGGACTTAGGTTGGAGAAATTATTATGCTTTCCTTGATCAAACTTAGAGTCAAAAGAAACCATCGAATTGAGGAACTGTGTCAAAGCTTGTCCAATACGCTCTTCTGTAACTCGTTGGTCACCAAAAGCCTCTTCAAATAAAGGTTGGTAAAAATCGACATCCGCTAGTTTTTGCTCCAACTTATCCATCTCTTCCATCCCCATCTCAATATGATTTCGTACTGGTTCTAGTACTAAATCTCTTACCGAAGGTAATCGAGAATCCCAAAACATATTATTATTCATCACAGGATTAACAATACTCATCGAATTACGAGAAGTCGTTTTCCCTTTGAATCCCACACTAATCGGATTAGGATCAGCAAAAGCACTTTGCTGAAGGTGACAAGACCCACAAGAAATGGTGTTATTGAGTGATAATCGAGTATCATAAAATAATACACGCCCCAGTGTTGCCACATGATCATCAATATTTAATGCCACTTGATTATCATTGGTTCTAATTACATCTGCTTGTATTTCATCGGCAGAAGTATGCTCTGGAACAGTGATTGCCTTCGCACTCAATTCCATTTGAAAATCAGCGGGCAAATCCCCACTTGTATTATAATTAAATACCTGTTTGGGCAAGACAGGTACCTGATCCAATTGATTGACAGGTTCATTCTCTTGGCAACTTATGATCACAAAGCCCAATAAGCTCGCCATGAGTAAAAATATACGTTGCTTTTTCATAAGACTTAATTTCAAATGAGATAATGGGTGCAGTACAAGTAAAAACTTACATCGTGAGTTGATATTCGTTGCGAGGGTATTATAAAATAATAATTTATGTATAAAATAACAAATATCTAATTGCTACTTTTTTTTCGAGGTAATTTTATATTGACATAAAGTCCAACTGGTGGGATCACCTGCATAATAAACCCAAAGTCAGATGCAGGCCCCATAAAAAGTTGACTTTCAGTCGAAATACTGATTTTTTCTGGTACAATATCATAAGCAATACCAACAAAAGGGGCAATTCCGAAAGCCCCAATCCCTTGTTCATTATCACTATTCGGGATGTTAAATCCGCCGCCCATGCCCATAATATCAATACCTGTTTGAATATAAAATCGCTTTCCTATATCTAGCTGTTTTCCCCAGCCTAATCGAGCATTGAAATGATTGAGATCGCCTTCTACTAAGTCAAAATCTGCTCCTATTGCAAAGCGAAAAAGCCCTCCACTAGCCCGTACCTTTTGATAAACAATTCCATAAGGACCACTTTTTATAGCGGAACGATTAAAAGGAGCTATTTGTGCAATGAGTGGTGTCATATTCATCCCCAATTCCCGATAAATGACTGGTTTTCTATTCCGCCTTCTGTCATTACTTCTCCCCACTTGAGAAAGTGTATCCTCACTATTTTTCTGATAATACTTATCTGTCTCCCACCAATCATATCGCGGCTTTTGTTTTTTCTCCTTCTTTTCCTTCTTCTTTTTTTCTTTTTGCGCAAAGGTAGCATCAGTACTCAAACAGCATAGCACACAGGCCATCAACGCAATTAGTGATACTTTATAAAGACGAATAAAGGCATATCTCTTTTGCAGCAGACGAAACCAGATGAATGGACTTACTAGGCAGCGAACTAATTCTATAAAAAGCCACCATTTTTGTTGCTTATTTTTTGTCATTGCGATGGTGCTTATTTAGAATCGAACAATTAAGTAAAGCCATTGCGGAACCGTAATATCAAAAGCCCCAAGCCATACACTTTCTTCTCGGTTAAATTGCGTATTTACCTGAAATGTTTCCTTGCGTTTTGAGCGAGTCGCTATTGTATACATAGAAGCCTCACAACCCAATACCATTCGGTTACTAATGGCAAATTGTAATCCATATACAGGGCCGCCTCCTATACGTACATCTTCTCTTACTAAAGTAGAAATGTCGATACTAGAATTAACGGTATTTTTTTCTGATAAAAAACCGCCTACTATATCAACACCCAAATGTGCGGCCCACCTTTTGGCAATAAAATGCCGCCATTCGTAACCAACGCGTGTCGTGAATGCATAATTTTTATTCGTGACAGCCGCCCCAGGAGTATTACTATCACTAGAAGAGAAATTACTTCCTAGACCTAAGCGAAACGCTCCTCTATTTTTGGCAATTTTTAAAGATAAAGGAAAGTTCTCTGGGCTAATACGCTCATCATCTGCCCCAACAAAACTTGCCAAAACAGATGTAACATTTAAACCTAATTCTATATTTCGATCATTATTGGGAAAATAAGCAATCGTATCTTTTTTTTGTGCCTGCACATTAGGCGAACAGCACATCAAAAAAACACTCACCAAACCCACGAAATAGCTAATTAGTTTTGTTGAGCAACAAAAATCAATGCGCAAAATCGGAACAGTTTATGGATGAATATTGGGTAGTACCTTGTAAATATGTTCGTAAATAATTGAAAAGGGTTGCCTGAAAGTATGAATTATTTAAATAAAAATAATAAAAATGAAAAAGATAGCCGACATTGCAGTAAATAAGTCAGCCTAAGTAGCGTTAATAATCATGAATACTCATTACTCTAAGCATCTTTATGGATCATATTGACATTCGAATACCACTA
>JAHDCM010000424.1 GCA_020629895.1 Bacteroidota bacterium | reverse complement strand
AATATATGGCTAAATATCACACGCAAAATGCGGAAGTTATTCTTTATCTGTTACTAAGCCTGATTGTAAAATCAAGACAGCCTATAACTAAACAAAAATGTATGAGTTGTAGTAAGAAACAGGTGTACATTTAATATGTATGTTGTTTTTTGTTAATGTCTTGTTATGAGTAGCGTTTTGAGCTAAAAGTGTGCATTGTTGAAACTATTATGTATAAGATTATGAAATGTTTATCCCTCTTTGCCACATTACATCATAGATGTTTAATCGTTCTGATCCTAGCTTACATTTGCTTAGCCAACCATGCTGTCAATGCGAATCCTACCAATCTGAATGAGTTGATGACACAAGCAGATGAGTTGGCCGACACAGGCGCGTTTGAAGCGGCTAGTGCTAAGTATAAAACAATATGGGAACTCGCTGAAAAACAAACTAATAAAGACATGGCCCTTCGGGCGGGCTTAGAAGCTAGTGCGAGCTATGCCCAATTACAACAATGGGATTTATGCGTAGAACAAGCTAAAAAAGTACTGGCCTTGGCTACAAAAGTAGGCAATACAGAAATACAAGCTACGGCCAGTAAGGTGCTAGGTGTAGCAGAATATGAACGAGATAATATTATCGCAGCTATTCATTATTCTACCGATGCAGCCGAGTTGATGGAAGACCCTACCATGAAAGCGAAAATTTACTGTAATATTGGTGTGTTGTATAGTTATCAAGGGCATTCGAAAAAAGCAATTACAGCGTATCAACAAGCGGCACAATTTGCAGAAATAACAAAGGATAGTCTGATACTAGGAGTGGTTTATAATAGTTTGGCTGATGTTTATGCCAAGCGTCGAAATATGATAAAAGCAAAAGACTATTATTTGAAATCCAAAACATTATTTGACGCAGTAAAAGACCCCTATCATCAAATGTTAGGGATTAGTAGTGCTTTGCCTTATTATATTGTCGATTCTATCAACTATGCCATTCGTTTGGCAGAAGAAGGCGAAATAATTGCACAGGCTCAAAAAGATACGATATATCAATTTTCATTTGCATCAGAATTACTAAAAATATATACGGAAAAAGGACAAGTAACATTAGCTAATGCTTATCAGCAGAAATGTGCCAGCTTGCACGCACAATTTGATTTGCCTAGTGAGGAATTAGCTATTTATGCCAAAAATTATAGTGAATTATTACTCTTAGAAGAAAAAGAACAACTGGCACTAGAACAAGCAAAAGAGGCTGTTATTCACTTTCGAAATGCTGGAGATGTGAATAATGAATTGGTGGCTCTCAATCATCTTGCCGATTTGGAAGATCAGTTGGGGAAGTCGCAAGATGCTTTGAAAACATTGCGCCAGTATTTTGAGTTAAAAGAAAGTTTACAAACAGAGGTTGAAATTGCTCATATTGCTACCTTAGATAGCGAATTGAAGGATATTGAAGCTCGTAGAACCGTAGAGGAGTTGAATATGGAGAAAAGGACTTGGGAAGCGGAGAAAAGAGCTTGGGAAGCAGAGCGACGAGAAGCCATGATTGTGGGGGGAGGAACCTTGTTTTTTGTCCTATTCTTATTGGGTGCTTTGTGGCAACGGCAGCGCAAAAATAGACTAATCAGCAAGCAGAATGTACTGATTCAAGATAAAAACCTACAACTTGAACAACTCAATCATACCAAAGACCGTATCTTTTCTATCCTTGGACATGACCTTCGAAAACCGATTATTGCCTTTCGTGGAATCTCAAAAAAAGTAAATTATCTAATTGACAAGCAGGATTATAACACCCTCAATTTATTGGGCGAAGAAATTGAACGTGATGCCGATAACCTGAATAAACTAACAGACAATTTGTTGAATTGGGCCTTAGCTCAAAAAGGGGTGATTTCTTATGATCCTAAAGAGGTGAATCTGGCTGAAATTGTAGGGGAAACGGTTTCTATTTTTGAACGGGTAATTTCTGAGAAAAGCCTTTCGTTGGGCTATGATATTCCAAAAGATATGTGGGTGCTTGTTGATCAGAATGCCCTCATGACGATTGTGCGTAATTTGGTGGATAATGCGATTAAATATACGCCAACAGGAGGGCAGATTAAGATTTATGCCGAGCATAAAGCAGAGGGCATACAAATTCAGGTGGAGGACTCAGGAGTGGGTATCTCAGAAGATCGCTTAGATAAATTATTTCTATTAGAAAAAGATAAAAGCCAAAAAGGAACCGAAGGAGAAAAAGGGGTTGGATTGGGCTTGCATTTGATTTATGAATTAATCAGGATTAATAAAGGCAAAATTGATGTGAGAAGTACCTTGCAAAAAGGGACAACCTTTCAAATATTGCTTCCTACGGTGGTATAAAGTGAAAGAAGTAAATAAATGGTAAACCATTTGCCCCTAGAATTGAACCATTCGCCACAAAATAGAGACGTTTGACCACAAAATTTACAACTGCATGAAAAAGAATAGTAGATTCACGATCATGTTTTGTTTATGTAACAGTCCTAGATATTTTAAGTATGAGTGATTTTAAATTGAAAATATTAATCGTAGAAGATAGCTTATCTTTTGCCATCGAGTTGGAGATGCTAATACAGGAAATAGGGTATCAAGTCATAGGAAGAGCCGACAATTCGGCGGATGCCCTTGAGTTGATTTATAGCGAAAAACCTGACTTTATTTTAATGGATATTGACATTAAAGGGCGGATGACAGGAACGCAAATTGCCGCTAGGATAAAGCACTTAGATATTCCCATTTTATTTATTACTAGCTTTGGAGATGATGAGCATTATAACCAAGCTGCTAAGGGAAATATGGTGGGTTATTTGGTAAAGCCAGTTGATAAGTATTCGTTGCGTACCGCTATTAATTTGGCAATTTCTAATGCTTATTTATCTACTAAACCTCAAAAGACGAAAAAGCCAGAAACGGATGTAGAAAATTTCCTGTTTAACGATTGTTTTTTCTTCAAAAAGAGAGGGAATTTGTTTAAAGTGCCTATTGATGACATTGTATATATCAAGTCGAATGATAATTATTGTGAGACATATACCATCAATAATGAGCATTTTTTGACTCGAATTGCGATTTCTAAAATTTATGGAATGCTTCCTCCTGATAGATTTATCCGCATACATCGACAGTATATTGTACAACTGGATAAAATTGATGTGATTGACTTTCAAGAAAGTACTTTGAAAGCTAATAAACATGAGTTACCTATAAGCCG
>JAHDCM010000423.1 GCA_020629895.1 Bacteroidota bacterium | reverse complement strand
ATATATGCTACATATCGAGTCAAATGGCCAAAAAGTAGTGGAGAAACTTATTAAGTAAAGATGAAAAAATAAATTGATCAAATATTGCTAACCTATTTGCTAATAAGACAAGGCGAAAAACGTAGGCATAGCCGTAGGCTCTGGCGAGGCTTTTCAACGTAGTATTGTTAGCAAATAGGCAGCTAGATTGGGCAATTTATTCTTTCCTCTTTACTAAGGAATGATTCATTTGGGCGTACCCCCATTTTTGTTTTTTTTAGATGCTTCTACCAGCGTACTCGCTGGTAGCATCTAAAAAAACAAAAATGGGGTCGGGCTATCCACTTGTAGTTGGCTCGTAGAAAAGGGGTTCGGCGAATACGCCTAGCAGTGTCTTCCGTTGTCAGCCCTGCTAGTCGTGCCTCACCACCTTTCTACTTCGCCAAGCTACCGTTACTATCCCTTACGCATTTTACGCCCCTATCATACTACCACCACAAATTCGTAGGGTCTGCCCCGTCATACCTGCCCCACCAGGGCTAGCCAAAAAGCAAATCCCTTCCGCTACATCCTGTGGTAAACCACCCTGTTTTAAATTACTCAAACGACGGCCGCCCTCCTTTACAAAAAATGGCAAATTAGCAGTCATTTTTGTTTCAATAAAACCAGGCGCAATCGCATTCGCAGTTATTTGACGACCTGCCAACTGTTTTGCCAAAGCCTCCATATAACCAATCATCCCCGCCTTCGAAGCCGAATAATTGGTCTGTCCAAAATTACCCGCAATCCCTGAAATAGACGACAAGCCAATAACTCGCCCTCGATCTCTCAAACCATTTGCAATAAGGGCTTCCGTCAAGCGGATCGTCGCATCCAAATTCACATTCAACGCCTGTCGCCAATACTCCTTCGACATCTTCGCAATGGTGCGATCACGCGTAATACCCGCATTATTCACCAAAATATCAATGCCTTCAAAATGTTCCTGTATATACCTCACCACTTTATCGGGAGCCTCTTTATCTGTAATATCTAATAATAGCGTTTTCCCACCAATCTCCTTTGCCACTGTCGCCGCCTTATCTACTGCCTGTGGAATATCCAATACAATAACGCTTGCTCCTTCCCTTGCCAATGTCCTTGCCGCCGCCGCGCCAATACCCTGCGCGCCACCTGTCACCAAAGCCACTTTATCCTTCAAAGCACCTGCAATAGGCACCTGTACCAACGGCTTTACGGCTTTCGATAAGCGAAACACCTGCCCAGAAATAAAAGCCGACCGCTTCGACAACAAAAAATGTAAGCTAGGATAAAACTTATGCCCCAGTTCCTTTTCTTTTTCAGCGACACTCGCATCTAGCAAAATCAACTGGCAGGTAATTCCCTTTCCTCCTACTTCCTTCGCTAAAGCACGACTAAACCCCTCTAAAGCCTGAACGGTTGCCTGTAAACTAGCTGCCGATTTCGCCCCCGCTTCTTTTCCCACAATCAAAATACGTCCCCCTTTCATGGTTCTGCGTATATACTCATGAAAGAAATCGTAACCTTGCACTAAGTCTTCTACTGTTTCGACACCAGTGGCATCCCAAAGTAAGGCATTGTATTTATATCTGTTCAAATTCGTATTGATTTCCATTCCTTGTGCTTTCCCCCACGCTTCCAGTGGCTCAGCAATTAACCCACCTCGACTTCTACCAATTAATAATTTATAGCCGCGTAATTCATCCTCCTGAATGGCTCCATCTTGACGTTTTAAAAGCACAGGCGTAGGAATAGGTAAACGTAGCATTTTAATGATCTTTTGTAATCGCTTACCTTGTAAATAGTCACTCATAATTTTTTTGTTGTAATTTGGTTATCAGACCACTGCGTTACTGCTTCAAGGCATAAGTAATTGCTAGTTAAGTCGCCTGTATTTTGTGATTAGGCAAGGCATTTTTTCAGTGCATAGCCAAAGCTACGGACTTAAAAAATAACGCAGCATCATTACAAAAGACAAAGACTTGGGCTATCAAGTATTTATGCCTTGAAGCATTACCCTTTCCCCAACTTCTTTTCCCGCTGCACTAACATGTGATTAAACATTTGTGGAAAGAAATAAAAATAGGATAAAAAGATGCCCAAAATAATCAAACTTACTAAACTCCCCAATCCTTGCCACTTCAAATAACTAAAAATAATGAGCGTTTCTCCAAATACTCCTGCTGGATATAACATCAAAAATGTAGTGTACCGAAGATTTAATAATAAAGAAGATTTTTTTTCTACTAAATTGGTATAATAAAAAGCATAACGGATAATTTCGGTAACTCCCCAAGCAATGGCTACATACTGCACCCCATTAGCCCCTAAAAAAGTAATATAATAGGATGCAGGTACCAAATTGATTAAGATCAAGACAAATACTCTTGAAAAAACCTGAGCAAAAGTAGTAAAGACGGGCGATTTGACCCATCTTTTTTGAGCATGCACGATTTCTAAAATAGCTGCTAATTGGCAGCTATTCAACAATAATAAGCTCGTTTTACTCAGTTCCATTCTATTAACAATCATCATTAATAAAAACAGCAACCACCCTATACAAAGTAGTAAATTATAGGTTTTTAGATACCCTTTTATGAACCCTGATATTTCTTTCATTATAAATGGCTTTGTTATACTTATCTTTATCCTTACTTTTAAGGCTTGTATTCAACTAGCTCTATATGGACAACTTTCAATTAATTGCAGAACGCCTCATTATCTACAAACTTCGCTTTGCTTGGCTAGAAATAGCAAAGCTATATAATAATATGGCTTCCGCTTATGATGGTACCCTCTCTATGGGTTTTGTACTGCTTACTATTGATGAAGAAGCAGGTATTCCAGTCACGAAGATTGCTCCACGAATGGGCATGGAACCCAACAGTCTCTCTCGAATCCTCAAATCAATGGAGACTAAACAACTCATTTTCCGCAAAAAAGATGAGGTAGATCGACGTAAAGTATATATCTGCCTCACCGAACAAGGAAAAGAAATGCGAAAAGTAGCCATAAACGCTGTTTTCAAACTCGAAGAAGCACTTACTAAAGATCTTAAAGAAGCGCAATTAAATGGTTTTTTCGAGGTAGCGAATCATGTTCCAGATGCTATCGGACGCTTTAAGGAAGAACTAGAACAACAAGAAACAGTCAAACCAAAAGAGAAATAGCACTACTTTGTCAAGATAAAAGATGATGGTGATCTTTAAAATGGCGAGCCAT
>JAHDCM010000422.1 GCA_020629895.1 Bacteroidota bacterium | reverse complement strand
CTATGGCTATGCCTGTGTTTTTTGCCTTGTCTGACGAAAAAATAGCTGTTGTCAAAAATGGCGATTATCTATGCTCAGGTACTTATGAATAATTTCCGTTTGTGATACCACAAATTAAAGCCATAAATACCCTTGTTCTATCATCAAAATCGGTGAAACGGAAAAAAACAGGGATGAAACGGAAAAAAACAGGATGGGAAACTAAAGACAATATGTTCTATTTACCCCTAAAGGACAAACCCAACAGACCTCCTAAATATTCTTTCAATTTGGTATAGTTCATGCAGCTTTTAATTTGGAAAAGCAGTACCTTTGCGGCCCAATTTGAAGGGATGAGGAAGCTATATACGTATTAGTACACAATCATACCCGCTTCCCCTTCCATCCATTTTTCAATTACACAAATATTATATGACAACGCTTGTCAAACACTCTTATAAAAAAGTGAATCAACAAAACATGCACGAACTACTAAATAAATACCGCAACCAAGCTCCTACGATTGTTTTCGAATGGCACGATACTGAAACCAACGCTGAAGGTTGGGTAGTTATTAACTCACTTCGAGGTGGTGCAGCAGGTGGAGGAACTAGAATGCGTAAAGGATTGAATCGTGCAGAAGTAGAGGCACTCGCCAAAATCATGGAAATTAAATTCTCCGTATCTGGGCCAAGTATTGGAGGTGCCAAATCGGGTATCAACTTTGATCCACGCGACCCACGTCGGGATGAGGTTTTATACCGTTGGTTTCAAGCTGTTACTCCTTTATTAAAGCATTACTATGGTACAGGTGGCGATTTGAATGTAGATGAGATCAAACAAGTCATACCGATTACCGAAGATTTTGGCTTGTGGCATCCACAAGAAGGGGTAGTAAATGGGCATTTTCAACCCAAACTTAATCAAAAAATTCACCTCTTAGGGCAATTACGTCAGGGAGTTTCAAAAGTAGTCGAAAATCCTCTGTTTGCTCCTGAAGGGCGACGCTTTATGATTGCCGACTTAATTACAGGTTATGGTGTTGCCGAATCGGTACGTCATTATTATGATATTTATCACCAAAGCAAGCTGACTGATAAAAAAGTAATTATTCAAGGATGGGGAAATGTAGCCGCTACCGCTGGTTGGTATCTTGCCTTAGAAGGAGCAAAGATCGTAGGGATCATTGACCGTTTTCATGGCATTATCAAGCCCGAAGGCTTAACAGAAACAGAAGTTAAAGAGTTATTTGTGAATCGAGATGGGAACCGCCTTTCTCCTGACTCACCCAATGTAATGACACACGAAGAAGTGAATGCACAAATTTGGGATGTAGAAGCAGATATTTTTATTCCTGGTGCAGCTTCAAAATTAGTAGATCGCAGCCAAGTAGAACGCTTACTAAGCAATGGACTCAATTGTATTTCATCTGGTGCAAATGATCCGTTTAAAGACAATGACCTTTTCTTTGGTGATACTGCAAAGTATGTAGATGATACTTGTAGCCTTATTCCTGATTTTATTGCTAATTGTGGAATGGCCCGTGTATTTGCTTACCTCATGCAAAAAGATGTCGAACTATCGGATGAAGCAGTCTTTAATGATGTGTCCTTTACTATTCGAGAAGCTTTGTTTGAAGTGTATAAACATAATACAGGGAAGCAAAAAATTAGTCAGACAGCTTTGGGAATTGCCTTGAAGAAGTTGTTGAAATAGCTTTTTCAGGTGTCAGGTAAAAAGCTTTTACTTTTCTGAAGACTTTCCAAACCACCAGTTACATATTCTTATTCTTCATTCAAAATTCTTCCTCTGACTCCTCAAACCTGACACCTGTCTCCTCTAAAAGCACGACCATCCACACATACCATAAATTCTCTTCCTTCAATTGGCTCATATCCCAAAGATGTTCTAAAGCAAGCGTTTGATGAGAATCGCTTGCTTGTTGAAAAATCGCCCGCCATTTCCCCGTTTGATCCGCTTGCAACGCATTGTATTTTTTTATCTTATTTTTCCAACTTCGAGGAATATAAGTCCCTAATTTTTGTCGTCGTAAAAGTTGCTTCAACTGCTTTGTCTCTCCAATAGGAAAGCCCCAATTTGCATTTGGATAATTGGCAAGAGTAGGATGTAATGCCTCTAAAAATTGCCGATATAACTGAAAGTCTTTTTTAGCAGCAATCGGAAATTGCATCGCAGCTTCAAAGAAGGGTAAATGATAAAAAGGACTTACCGACCAGATAAAAGACCGATTCCGATCCTCCCCTTCCCCAATCCACTTTCGGCTACGTTCCATTAATTGAAAGTGGACATATTTATAACTCCACTCCTCCTCTGGATAATCTACTAATTGTTGTAAAATCGCTTCTTTAATGGTCGCACTCGCCAAACCTGTTAGTTGTGCGACTTGTTGTATCGGCATCAATCCTTGTCGATCCAATAGATAAGACAATGTTTGAGCAGCATTTTTAACTGCTCGCATGGGTGAAATATCAGGTAGCACCTTATCGCCGCCATCTCCTGTCCAATATTGTTGGTAGCCTTTGGCTCGTAATTGGCGTAGAAAAGGCAGAAAATACGCCATTCCTAGATAATTATGTCCCGCTTTTAATTGCAGTAATTGCTTAATATCTTCCATCGAAGCAGGTGGCACCTCTACCCCTTCCCAAGCTACCACCAACAAATTTGCCATTTCTCTCGCTGCTTTTACATCTTTACTAGCTGCATTTTTAGCATCTATACAAGTGGCTGTTTGAAAAGTGATTCCTAAACGATGTAATGCTCCTACAACCGCCCTTGAGTCGAGTCCCCCACTCAAAGCCACTACTTGCTTTTCAACACTCCTTACTCGCACGCCTTCTATAAATAAATCTACCAACTCTTTGATATTATATCGCTGCTCTTTGTTGGCCAGTTCTTCAAAATTCCACTGGTGATAACAATAACTTTCAAGCTGCCCACTACGGTAAGCAACGATAGTAGCAGGAGGTAAATAATAGATGTCTTTGTACAGGGTCTTATCTCCTAGTGGGTAGCCTAACAATAATAATTCGGCTAGTGCCTGCTGATTGAAACGCACGTTCTGTACGACCTTTAACACTTCTTGTATGTCTCGACTAAAAATATAGTCTCCTGTTTGAGGATGTATATAATAATAGCAAGGTAATCGCCCGAATGGATCGTTGAGGAGGTACCAATCTGAAGAGGTAGTGGCTTGAAAATAAAGGAGGTAGGAGCCAGAAACGTGCGAGGGGTTGAGGGAT
>JAHDCM010000421.1 GCA_020629895.1 Bacteroidota bacterium | reverse complement strand
TTCGCCTTCCACACCCGATAAAAACGCTCATATAACAACCAACTTCCCAAAATACACACAAAGGCAAAGATCATTGGAAAGCGCGTATCCAGTCCTACTGCAAATCCAAAAATAATGGGTGGCAAGGCATTCGCTAATGCCTGTACCGACTGATTAATGCCTAGTGTCTCTCCTTGTACGGATTCATCGACCATATTTGATACCACCGCAAGAATCATGGGGAAGGTAATCCCTTGAAAAAATAACATCACAGGCAATATCAACCAAAGGCCTAATGCTTGTTGTGGTACCAGTATTAAGAGAAAAGACACCGCAAATGCCAATATACTGCCCCGTAAGACCTTTTCGGCTGAAAACAGTCTAGCTATCTTCGGAAGTAGAACGCCCTGTACAAAGGCTATTAGAAGCCCTATATAGACAAATATGAGTCCGACCTGCGATACATCGAAGTTAAATTTGTCAATAAGATAAAACTGAAAGAATTGGGTAAAGAAAGAAAAACCAAAGGTGAGGATAAAAATAATAGTAAAAATAAGGCGGAAATGAAGTTCGGTAAAAGCTTTGTACACATTTTCAAAACCTGTCCAAACAGATATGGGTTTATGATTGACTTCTCGTAGTGTTTCAGGGAGCAACCAAAGAATTAAGAGTAAATTAAGGAAAGTTAAAAAGGCAGATAGGACAAAAGCCATTGGGAATGTAAACCAAGCAAATTGGGTGAGTCCTATTGTAATGGAAACACCACCCACAAAGCCCAATCCAAAGGCAACTCCTGTAATACCAAAATTCTGTGCTTTGGTTTCGGGTGTACTAACATCGGCAATGGCCGATTGCACAATAATTAAAGATCCTCCAAGCAAACCAGAGATAATACGGCCTACAAATAGCAATAATAGGCTCACCAAGCTGACTCCCCACCCTACGACCAAATAAGCAAATATATTGATAATATGCGCGAAAATGAGGAGCTTTTTCCGCCCTAATCGGTCAGATAAAGCTCCTAATAAGGGTGCACCTACAAAAAGGGCTAAAGAAAAGCCTCCTGCCAACCAGCCATACCATAAGGTTAGTTGAGATGGAGAAAAACGATCTTGAAATAGGCTAGTCTCTTCAGAAAACAAGAAGGGCAAGATGGGAATAAACACCCCAAAAGCCAACATGTCTATGAAGTTTGCCAAAAATATTTTTAGTAATATACTACGCGTTTGTTTTGCCTGCATCTTAATCTTTCATCTTCGCTCGAAGTGCTACGGGTGCCTTTTTCGCTGTACGTATGCGCATATTCAACATCTCCACTCCTAAAGAGAAGAAAATCGCAAAATAGATATATCCTTTGGGAATTTCTTGGTGAAAGGACTCCGCCACTAACATCACTCCAATCAAAATTAAGAAACTCAAAGCCAACATCTTCATCGTCGGGTGTTGGTTGATAAAGTCACTAATAACATTGACAAAGACAATCATCACAATCATCGAAATGACTACCGCCAAAATCATAATCCCCACTACTTCTACTAGTCCCACTGCCGTCAGAATGGAGTCAATCGAAAAGATAATATCTAATAATACAATTTGCACCAATACTGATCCAAAGGTTGCTGTACCTTTGCCCACACTCACTTCTTCTTCCTTTCCTTCTAGTTTGTGGTGAATTTCGGAAGTAGCTTTCGCAATTAAAAACAATCCTCCACCTAGTAGAATCAAATCCTTCCAACTAGGATGAAAAGATCCGATTTCAAAAAGTGGGGTTTTCAATTGTACTAACCACGAAATCGAAAATAAAAGGGCAATACGCATACCTAATGCTAGAAACAGTCCAATACGACGCGCTCTAGGCTGCTGACTATCTGGCAATCTGCCCGATACAATCGTTAAAAAAACTAAATTGTCAACTCCTAATACAATCTCCATAAAGGTCAAAGTAGCTAAACTAATCAGTCCTTCAGGAGTTGACAAAGCTTGTAGTAAAGCTTCCATCTAAAACAAGTTAATTTAAATAAAATATGTCATTATATGGGCGTATCCCCACTTTTCTCGTTTTTGTCTAAGTTCCTACGAGAACGGAGGAACGGGCAAAAACGAGAAAAATGGGGTCGGGCTATCCGCTTGTAGTTGCCTCCTAGAAAAAGTGTTCCGCTAAACGACTAGCAGTGTCTTCCTCCGTCAGCCCTGCTAGTCGAAGCGTCTCTACTTTTCCACTTCGGCAAGCTACCGCTACTATCCCTTACGCAGGACGTTTGAACGTTAGACGATACGTTCTTACGCGAGGCGCAAAATCTTGCGCCTCTACGTTCCACCATTCACCGTTCCATCGTCATTCAAATATTTGAATTTGCTTTCCTTCCCAGCATTTATGTTCAGGTAACTCAAAAAAGAAACCAATTGTAGGGGCCATATCATAAATAGTTACTTCCTGATCATCTAACAATTGGCTCGGTACGCTCGATCCTGTCATAATCCACGGAATTTCTATTTCGTGGCGTGTATCTCCCCCGTGCGACCGTCCATTCCCTCCATGATCGGCTGTCACAATCAGAAAATAGCCCTCTGGGAAATCCACTTTTTCCACTTCTTCAACGATTTCGCCGATAAAGGTATCAGCTTTTTCTACTTTTTTCAAATAACGCTTGGATAAATAGCCACTGAAATGTAAAGCATGATCAACATGGTCGAAATGTACAAATAAAAGGTCAAAATCCTTCTTTTTTATAGCTTCTAATGTATAACGGTGTGTTTTTTTAGCTGTTTTAGTCGATACGACCTCTTCACAAACACTTTTTTCAATCAATTTACCCAGTCCTTCCCAATCGTGATATACTTTGATTCGAAGATTTGGATGTAGCTCCTTTAATTGACTAAAAAAGGTTTGGTGTATTCCTTTTTCCCCTTCACAATCCGCATTTGGAATCGGATCACCTCGCCTCCAACCATTGCTTTTAACACCGTGCATATCGGGCATCGTTCCCATCAGTAAGGAGGCCCAATTGGGTGCGCTTTTGGTGGGCATTACCGCATTGGCGGATAGCGTGTAACTTCCTTGTTCCATTAATTTATCCAGATGGGGAGTGTTTCCTTGTTTCACGCCTTCGGCTCCCATACCGTCTACTCCAATGATGATGATTTTGGGTACGGGGTAGTTGGGTTGGGCATAGGTGAGCTTGACGAGGAGGAGCGATAGAAAGGTAAGGATAAGGGTTGGGATGTGGGGCATTTTTTGCTATTTAAAATGATCTTCCATGATTTTATTCCATTCGATCTTAT
>JAHDCM010000420.1 GCA_020629895.1 Bacteroidota bacterium | reverse complement strand
TGTATGAACTACCGCTTTAAACGTTCTACGATTCCTAGATCATTTGGAGAAATGACAATCTTTTTTCCATCTGTCATTGTTATGAGTACGCGGTTTTTGCGCTGTGTCAGATAGTAGTGAACATGCCCTAAGTTCTTATTATAATATTTTCCAAAGTAGCCCAATAAACCACCTACTCCAAAGGTGCGAATCGTACCATGAAAATCACCTTCTTCAGGAACCGTTACCTCTTTTACATCACTTAACGGATAAGATACACTACCTACGTATCGCTGAATCGTTAAGGCTCCATCATTGACAGAATAGGCGCGTGGAGCGAAGTATAAGGATATTCCTAGTACTGCTAAAAGGAAAAAAACAATTCCACCATGTAGTAAAAGGGTGGTTCGATCACCTCCTGCACTCAAAAACTCCATCATACTCCGAGCAATAAGTCCTAAAAATAAAAGTAGTACAATAAGAGTAATAACAATTGCTAATGTATCTAATGAACCTTTGTAAACCATGACGTTGATTTTATAGTGAGTGGATAGACGGTGGACGTTTGAACACCAATCGTTCAATTGTCTATATCTAATTTCACTAATTCTGTGCTTAAAATCAAGTTAGTTACGATGAGCGGTTCTTTTTAAGGGATAAGTGGTACTACTCTAAAGCCTTCCGCATTTTCAAAATATATTTCGAGCGATCTAAGGGGCTAACGCCTTTGTAGGGGCGGGTTTGACAAAGGGAAGCCTCACATGCTTGATAGGAGTGAAACTTGGTTAGTAGTTTGGCTTTCCCTCCTGACAAAGAGTTGAGTTTGATCGGAAAATCAAGCGAACTAGCAAGGGGCATAGTACCTGTTAGAGTCATTTTATGATTGACAATGATTGGGCTATCAAAGGTGCCACGATTATGGATAATCTCGCTGGTAATTTTACCTAACAAATCGTCACTAGCGGTAATTTTAAAAGATAGAATTGGCTCTAAAAAAGTGGTTCCAATATCATTTAGAGCGTTCATAATGCCCATTGGTGTGGCGAGTACAAAATTGCCTGGTCGCGAATGCATTTGATGGTCTTCTCCTTCTACGAGGGTAATTTTCAAATCGGTTACTTCCCAACCTTTAATGCCCTGCTTGAGGGCTTTGGGAATCGTGCGCGCTACTTCGTTTTGATATTTTTGATGAATATCGCTGGTGCGTACCAAACTTTTATAAGTTACTCCACTTCCTCTAGGGGCTGGTTCGATCAAAAAACGTACAATAGCCCAACAGGGTTTCGGCATGGTATAATGTCCAATTCCGTACCCACTTGCCGCAGGCGTTTCCTTATAAATGACGGTTGGATTTTCGAAAATGGCAGCAATGCCAAAACGCTGCAAAATGATTTGTTCTAAGACCTCTATTTGTATTTGTCCCATCACCTTTACATGCATCTCTTTATCTTCTCGATACCACTCAAATGCTAGTGCAGGGTCTTCAATAGCTAGTTTTTGGAGTGCCTGTGCTAAGGCAGCATAATCCTTATCTACTTGCGGTTTTACTTGCACAGTTAGTAAAGAACTGTTTAGGCTCACTTTTTCGGGGATATGTGTACTAGGACTTCCTAAAATATCACCTGTACTAACAGCCTGCAAGCCACTTATTGCTACAATATCGCCTGCTGCTACTTGATTGATAGCTTGATATTTTCCTGCTATCACTTCCTGCAATTGGGTAATTTTCGCTTCTTGGTCTTGGCTATGATTGCGAATGACTTCGCGTACTTTGACACTCCCTTCAAAAATACGGACATAGGCAATTTTGCCCTGTTTGGGTTCGTGAAAAAGGCTGTACACAAGGGCCGATAATTCGTTGGAGGACTTGCCGCTTGGAGGGGGAAGATAGGTAAGCATATTTTGTAAGAGCGCATATACCCCCCATTGCATTTTTGCTGAACCAAACAACATTGGCGACAATTCTCCTTTGGTGACTGCTTCTTTAAATGCTGCTTCCAAGTGTTCCTTTTCTAGGCTTCCATTTTCTAAATATTGTTCTAGGATGTCGTCATTGACATTGGCTATTTTCTCAATACTTTCTACTGTTTTCTCAATGGGTAGTCGTTTCATAACAGCACTAGCCGTTCCTTCTCCTGTTACCGTTTGTAAACATACAAAGTCATTGGTCAACTCCTGTTTTATTTCTTCTAATAAACCATCAATATACACACCCGCCCGATCTACTTTATTGACAAATAAAATGGTCGGGATTTGTCGCTCTTTTAAGGCTTGCCAAATCGCATCGGTATGTGCTTGTACCCCTTCAATAGCCGAGATCACTAAAACGGCTCCATCTATGACGCGTAATACGCGTTCTACATCAGCCGAAAAATCAACGTGACCAGGTGTATCTACGAGGTTGATTTTATGCTTTTTCCAATGAAAAGAGGTAAGAGCTGACCGTACCGAAATACCCCGTTGTTTCTCTACCTCCAAAAAATCGGTTTGTGTCGTGCCAGCATCTACACTCCCCAATGCTTTTGTCGCACCACTTAAATACAATAAATTTTCGGTGAGCGAGGTTTTTCCTGCGTCTACGTGGGCAAAAATGCCTATATTTCTGATTGATTGAGTCATTGATTCCAGTTATCTTCACTCAAGTATAATAAAAACATTCCAATGAAGTCCTTTTTCGAATACCTAAAACGCTATATCCAACTCACAGAAGTAGAAGAAGGTATCTTAGCCTCTAAACTCAAACATCGCACCTATTTAAAAGGGCAGTATATCGTACAAGCAGGCGATGTGTGTCGCTATCAAACTTTTATTCTTGCTGGCAAAGCAAGAACCTTCTGTTTAACAGATGATGGGAATGAGCATATCATTTCGTTTGGCATTGAAAATTGGTGGGTAGGTGACTTGAAAAGTTTTATTACCCAAACGCCTGCCGAAGCAGATGTACAATGCCTAGCAAAAACACAAGTCATTCAAATATCCTACACTCATTTAGAAGAACTATACAAAGAGGTACCTAAAATGGAACGGCTATTCCGTCTCATCATCCAAAATGCGTATGTCAATTCGCAAAGAAGAATTATTCGCAACTACTCAATGTCCGCCAAAGAGCGGTATCTTCTTTTTTGTAAAGAGTATCCCGAAATCGCCCAGCGCGTTCCGCAATACATGATTGCTTCCTATCTTGGAATCACCAAAGAATTTTTAAGTAACATACGTAGCCAAATTGTAAAAGAAAATTAAGTTAGCTTAATTTTCTTTATTAAACTACCTTATTTTTTTTGTGCCAGCAATAA
>JAHDCM010000419.1 GCA_020629895.1 Bacteroidota bacterium | reverse complement strand
CTATTTATATTGTTTTAATTACTTGTAGCATAAATATGATAGAACGTTGCCTATGGTATCATTTAAAACGCGAATTTACAACAATTTGTTTATTATTTCATGACCTATTCAATTTGTATCACTTCGATTTCAAAGTCTTTCACCTCCTCTTCACTTTTCACTTCTACTCCATTGCTTGTTTCTTTGTTATATGCCATACCGGGCAGGAGTGGCGGATCATCGTTAGAGACGATATACCAATCATTTGTTTCTAATTCCTGTCCTTTTTGTCCGAGGAACCGAAACCTTAGTTTTAGATTCCGAATAGGGGCTGTTCCTGTGTTTTTCACACCTATGTTATATCTGAAAAACACTTTACCTAAAAACTCTACACTTGTTACATTTTTCTTTCGAATTTCGACAAACAAATCCCATTCGGAAGGTTTATTGGACCAGACTAGTTTCTCTGCTTTTTTCCACTCTTCGCGTTTGGGGATGGCTTGTGTTTTAATATCGGAAATTTTATACCTTATCTCTTTAATGACAGGCGGGTTGGGCATTTTCTTAAAGAAGTGAAAATCAAAAGGGATGGCATCGGAATGCCATTGTAAGTCACCTGATTCATAGTCTACGACCTCTTCATATTCTGTTTCAATTACATTTCCCTGTTCATCAATAATAGATGCTTCCATTTTTAGTCCGCTAACGTCTACACTTATTGGATAAATATAGCCTTTGAATTTAGCGGAATAAGCATCTTGATAATTAGATGCTTCGGCAAAATCTACTTCCACTCCTTGTATTTCTTTAGAAGCCTCTGTTTCCATAAAATCAATATTTAGTCGTCCTTCTTTTTTGTCACCTCTGGTATTTTTATTGAGGGTTTGTTCAGCAGGAGCATAATCGACAAGGTCTTGTTGCCCTATATTAGTGTCTGTATTCTTTTGAGGCTTAGTACTTATAGGCGTTTTGGGATCAATCTGTTCTATTTGGTAGCGTGGGTCTTTGTCTCGGTTGTCTTTTGCTTTGAATAAAAAGAAGAAGAGTAGTCCTAAACAAAGTAACCCTATTGGTAGCATATAAGCCCACATTTGATTGGCTTTATTTTTTGTTGTTTTCCCTTCACTTTTGTGAAACTGGTGCTGCCGTAAAAAACTAATGAGTCGAATAGCGGTTTGATTGGTAGGTTCAACCTCTAATAAGCGACGTGCAAGTACTTCTGCTCGTTTTTTATCTTTAGCAGATGCATTAAGCTTCCAACGTTCTTTGTAGGCTTCCGCTAAATGGGTGAGTACTTCGATATTATATGGATGTAGGGATTCGGCGATTTCTAATTCGGTAATGGCATCTTCCCAATTTTTGTATTGGGCAAAGCTTTTTCCTTTGTAGAGGTGATCTTGGAAATTTTGTTGTAAGGCTTTCCAATCTTCTGCTGACATTCCTAACTCCTGCCCAATTTCACGTAGTTCTTTTTCTTGTAAAATTTGCTTTTGACGAGCTTTGAATTCTAGGACTTCTTGGATGTAACGTTCCAGTATTTTTGACATGGGCATTGTGCTTTTGTATCATAGGTAATGTGTGATAAAGGTATATCAGTAGCCTAAATTGATCTCTAGGACTGTGA
Organism: Bacteroidota bacterium; assembly: GCA_020629895.1. Lineage (GTDB taxonomy): Bacteria > Bacteroidota > Bacteroidia > Chitinophagales > UBA2359 > JAHDHP01. The sequence goes on along the minus strand of JAHDCM010000419.1, from coordinate 1,676 downwards.
TTCGCATGGCTGCAATATCTTCGAGACGTTTAACTTTATCTAAGAAATAAATATTATCATAAATATAAGTATAATTGGGCATTAGTGGAGGAGCCAAAGAAGGAAAAACATAGCGTTCTTCTTCCTCTAAGACTTGGTTTTCCTTTCCGAGCCATTCCAATTTCAATAATAAATCATAAATCGGTTGCTTTCCAGTATTGGTATAGCCTATTACATAATCGCCATATACATAGTCAGATTCGTCACTATAATAACTAGCATCCTGTCGTATTTCGAATGCTAGATTTACCTCATTGGGTTTCGTCCCTTTCCAGGATACCTTGATGTCATGTTTCCATTTTGTTCGTTCACTAGGAGGCGAGGTGGTTTTGAGTTTTTTAATTTGATAAGCGATGGAGTGAATTGCATCCGATGCATCCAAATAAGAATTAGCTCCAAAAGGGATAATATCTGAATGCCGATATACGTGGGTGCTATCATGTACAATCGTATCTAATATGACTTCTAATACCTTTCCTTTTTGGCTAAAAAAAACAACTTCTAATACTAATTCTGCAATATCCTTCTCATTAGGTAGGATGTAGCCATTTATTTCGCCATAGGTATCCCTTTTTTGGGGGTAAAAGCCCGTTTCTGCCGAAAATAAGACTACCTCTTTCACTTCCTTTACATTTTCATTTTCAACAAAATCAATGAGGGTTTGCTCAACTATTTTATCTCCTTTTCCTAGTTTGAAGGTAGCTACTTGGGGTGGATTTAAAGTAGTAGGAATTATTAGTGGAGGGGGTATTTTTATGGCATCTATTTCTGAGATAAGGGCATCTAGCTCTGATGTATTTGTTTGCTTTTGAATACAGGCTGTTATATTGGTGAGTAGTAGCCATAAAAAAAAGAGCCGCCAGTTGAGGTAGCTGTATCTTTTTACTTGTTTCAAAGTGGGCATCTTAGTTTCTTTTTGTTTATAAAAAACAAAGAACACATTAGTTGCTTCAAAGATACAAATTCAAAAATAACTCTTAAGTAAAGAAGATTAAATAACTTTACGTTTTGGGGGCGTATCCCCACTTTCCACCTATTCATGCGATGACGCATAAATAGACGGAAAGTGGGGTCGGGCTATTCGCTTGTAGTTGGCTCATAGACAAGGTGTTCGGCGAATACGCCTAGCAGTGTCTTCCGCTGTCAGCCCTGCTAGTCGTGCCTCACTACCTGTCTATTTCGCCAAGCTACCGCTACTATCCCTTACGCGTACCCATGATTGGATGACGGGATGCTTGAGTGATTGGATAGGCGTTTCATACAAATTTAAAATAAATCATCTAAAGTGATGACTTGATCTATTTCATTCAACTTATGCTTATTTTCTACTACACCCATAGTAGTAATAATCGTTGTAAAAAGGTGTTTTTTCGTTTTGGTATGGTATCGAAAAACCTGTTTTTTTGTTTGAATATTATCTACATCTTTTTTGGTGACGGTATAATCTTCTATGCTAAATTTAATTTCACAAAGATTAATAGACTGGTCATTACGGTCAATTAAGAGGTCTATTTGTGTTCCTGGTAGTCCATCTTTTGGGCGAGCAACAAAAGAGGCGACTGAAGAAGCGACTCCTGCGATACTTAGTGCTTTTCGGATTTGATTGATATGTGTCAAACAGATATTTTCAAATGTAT
>JAHDCM010000418.1 GCA_020629895.1 Bacteroidota bacterium | reverse complement strand
CTAAATCGTCGGACGTTAATCGTAAATCGTTTTTTTATGTTACAAAAATTCAATCCTAAAAATAAAGACATTCTCGTTTATATAAACGGGAAATTATACCCCCGCGAAGCGGCAAAAGTATCGGTATTTGATAGTGTGGTACAGGGAGGCGATGCTGTTTGGGAGGGCTTACGTGTTTATAATGGAAAAATATTTTGCTTGGATCGGCATTTACAACGACTTCAAAATTCGGCAAAGGCAATGGATTTTAAAAATGTGCCTAGTAATGCCGAAATAGAGCAAGCGATCTTTAAAACATTGGCAGCCAATAACATGACAGATGGGGTACATATCCGTTTGACTTTGACACGCGGCGAAAAAATTACTTCAGGGATGGATCCTCGCCTCAACCAGAGTGGTTTAACATTAATTATCCTACCTGAATGGAAAATGCCTGTTTACCCTACCGAGGGCGTACAACTCATTACGGCATCTACGCGTAGAAATACCCCTTTATGTATTGATTCGAAGATTCACCATAACAATTTGATCAATAATATTCTTGCCAAAATAGAGAGTAATTTGGCGGGTGCCGATGCGGCTATTATGTTGGATATTTATGGCTTTGTAGCAGAGGTGAATGGAACGAATATCTTTATGGTTAAAAATGGCCACTTATTGACCCCTCATGCTGACGCATGTTTACCAGGCGTTACGCGAGGCATTGTCATCGAAATTGCAAAGGAATTAGGGATTCCTATTACAGCACGCAATGTTTCTATTAGTGAGTTTCACAGTGCAGACGAGGCTTTTATGACAGGAACAATGGGTGAGATCACATCTATCAATAAAATTGATGGTCGCGTGATTGGGGAGGCTCCTTTTGAACGTCCTGTAACAGCACGCATCCAAGCGCGTTTTGAGGAACGCTCTACTAGCGAGGGAAGTAGTATCTTTTAATTTGCTGAAACTTGTTAGCCTTGCGCAAGGGATAGTAGTGGTAGCTTGCCGAAACAGAAGCCTTGTGAAGCTACGACTAGCAGGGCTGACGAAGGAAGACACTGCTAGGCGTTTAGCGAAACAGGCTTGTGTGAGGCAACTATAAACGGATAGCCCGACCCGAAACAAGGAGAAAGGGAACAAGAGCTTTCTTGTATAGACGTTTTGTAAAATGTCCAAAAAAGCATAAAATTCCCTATTCCCGAAACCTTGTGAAGGGATGCGTCCAACTGAAAAAGAGGTTTATAAAGTAGAAAAAAATCACATTAAAAAGGCATAATATAATACCGAAAAAACATACATGACAGCAAACAACTATATAAAATAACCAATAAATCTGCCTTTTCTTTCCGAAAATTATTTCTATGTGAAAAATAATGGTATCTTGCAAAAGCTATATCTTACTTTTTGTAGACCATGTTTAGTATCCACAATCATCTAAAAAAATGCTATCAAAATAGTTCCCTAGACATTCAAATCAAAGCCAATTACACCTTTTGGACTTGTTTGATCATTATTGCTATTTTTTTGATTAGTATTGGTACTCATATTTATGAGGGAACGCCCATGTTTAAAATTGTTGGTGATATAATAGGCATTGCACTTTGCGGAATATCTATATTTTATATATTAAATAGACGCGTACAGCTAACTTCCTATCTGCTCTTTATTGGTTTTGTTATTATCATTTTTATCCACAATCTCCTCAACGATTTCTTTTTTCCTGAGCAAGCCACAACTTTGCGTTTATATGTCACAGGAGCCCAAATAGGCGGCATTCATCTTATGCTTGGACTTTCTACCTTCAAACAAAAATACATGTTATATAGTGGGTTACTTTCGTGGCTTTTATTAAGCCTTCATGCCCTCATTATTATTCACCACGAATTTAACTGGGAACAAATTTCTAGCTTTTTTTGGGCCAATTATCTCGTTTGTTGTATGGGAGTAGTTTTATTTGCAGTTATCGCCCAAAATATCTTATACCTGTCTGAACAACTTGTTCAAAACTCAGAAGATAAAGCACGAATTATACAAGCTCAAAATCAAAAATTGGAACGTCTAATAGATGAACGCAATGTCGAACTGCAAGTAAGCAATCAGGATATTGAACAATTTGCCTACATTGTATCACACGATTTGAAAGAGCCTAGTAGAATGGTCAGCAGTTATATAAAATTATTGAAACAAGAATTGCACAAAAAACAACTTGGAAAAGAACAACCTTTGAAAGAATATATCGGCTATGTGGAGGGTGGCTCTAAACGAATGAATGAAATGATTCAGAGTTTAACGACCTATACGCGCCTCAATAAACAATTTGGTAGCAAAGAAGCTATTAATCTTCAACAAGTGGTGCAAGATGCTTGTTCTAATCTAAGAATCTTAATAAACGACCACCAAGCCCAAATCAACTATGATCAACTGCCCAATATCAGTGGTTATAAAGTACAATTGATTCGCTTGTTTCAAAATCTTATTACCAATGCCATTCGTTATAAAGCTCCTAATCGTGTTCCGATCATTTCTATAATGGCCAGCCAGCAAGAAAAAGAATGGCTTATTACTGTTACTGATAATGGAATAGGCATTGCTGAAAAAGATCAGGAAAGTATTTTTCGCCTTTTTCAACAAGGTTCACAAACGCCTTCCACTTCTAAATCAGAAGGAACAGGTATTGGCTTGGCGATTTGCAAAAAAATTGTAGAACGACATGGTGGAAAGATTGGGGTCACATCTACACTAGGAGAAGGGGCTACTTTTTATTTTTCATTGCCACAATAATAACACACGATGAAACAATTACTTATTACGGCTTTCTGTTGTTTACTTTCTATTTCATTGGTACAGGCCGACTCTTGGGATGATCTAAGTATGGAAGAGGCGAAGCAACTCAAAGCGTATATAGATGCTAACCCTTATGTTTTTGATTACTGTGATTGTTGTAGGGGTCAAAAAGAAACCGAGTTATTGCATGTAACAAGTAGTAAAATTACTACTTGTTCGTGGAATGAGGAAAAGTATAGTGTCGTTGTACAAGCTTATAAGGTGGCTGTTGTTCCTATTGCAAACGAACAGGTACATATTGATCAAGTGAAGGCTAAAAAAGGAACTACTGACTATACGCTTTCTATGAATTATTCTTTTGGGTTTAACCCCCAAACCAAACAAGCTGCTCCACTTGTTGATATGGTAGATTATGAACGCCCTAGTAGAATATGTCGCACACCAATTGATTTTCCAAATAAAAAAATGGCTAAAAAAGCGAAGTTGGGCAAAGACTATATCAAGTGGTGGAAGAAATATGTGAAGTAAT
>JAHDCM010000417.1 GCA_020629895.1 Bacteroidota bacterium | reverse complement strand
TCAACCGTCAACCGTTCAACCGTCAACCGTTCAACCGTCACATCGTTATTCCAATAATTTCACTTCCTTCTTCTTTATCGACCATGTATAGGTGGCCCTAGCAACTTCCACTCCCGCCTTATTTCGCCCTACTGTTTGTGCCGTTACTGTTACTGCTTCCCCCGTCTTTAATGTTTGCTCAACTGCCTTAAAAAACAAGTCACCATTCTCACAATGAAAGGTCGTTAAATCCGTAGCCTTTTTCGAAAAAGAAGAATGCGTATCCACAACAAGCATAGAGATAGGAGTTTCTGCATTGGCAATAGCCATTGTACCCAAAATACCAGTAGACATTTCAGCAGCCATACTCAATACCGCAAAGTAGGTCGATTGAAAGGGGTTTTGATTAATCCAGCCATGAGGTACACTCACTTTTGCCTGTTTGGGGTCAAGGCTTTCAATTTGAAGGCGGGCTATAAAAGCCATTGGAAGTTTGGCTAGTAAATATAATTTGAAAATAAAAGGATTGCGTGCCCTACTAATAAACTTGTTGAGCATTGGACTAGAAGGTTGGATAGGGGTGGCTTTAGCAATAGCTGTCTGGTTCATAGGTGTAGAATTGTAATATATAAATAAGGGCGATTTCGTATGTTTATTATCCAATTATCTGCAAATATACAAAGAATCAAGTCGGATTACTGTAATAACATTAGTTGTAAGGCATTTAGCTTGTTATTAGATGAAAAATTATTTTTGCTAACCGTTGATTTTAGTTATTTTTAAGCGATTCTGGTTCACCTCACTACTAAATACTATTTATTTAGTACTTCTTGTACCTCACATTAAACTTTCCCTACTAAAAAAAGGACTAAACAAATGTGAATGTTTGTCTTACCAATTTTAGCAGTATCCTTGGTTGGATATTATTCCCCATTACATCTATTCACTAGTACTAATCCCAATTGGCCATTCAATTTCATACTAAGTAGTCTTTATTAACTGGATAGACTATTAAGCATGTATGTGTGTTTTGTAAATGATAAATCACATATGGATATGCTAAAACAAGAACTAGGGCAAGTTATATGCTACATGCGTTTTTTTGGTATGATTATTTATTGATTTCAAGGAAAAAACCTTGACTATTTGTTTACTACATTTAAATGAATCCTATGCGACTTCTAACGTCTCTCATCATATTGTTCTTATTTTTTAATGACTCCTCTTTGTTGGCACAAACAAGTTCAATGCCTGCATATGGTATTTCTTCGACAACTACAACTCGCACACCCACTCCTTTACCAGTAGGAAGTACAACTTCTACAAACTCTTCCCAAAGTAGTCAGACAAGTACAAGTTCTACCAGTAAAAGTAGTGGAGCAGGAATGCAAGTTGATCCTGATAATGGCTTAAATTATGGGGTGTCGAATGGACTATATACACGTACTGAAACGAAGACTAAAACGATAGAAAATGGGGTAGAGAAAACCGTGATTAGGGTGAAATATGCAGCAGTTGGCTCGGAAGATCTCAATAAGATGAGTTATTCTAAAAATGAGGAGAGTGGAAGTGTTGTCAATACTAGTAATTCTAGTACTAAAACAGGCACGACAACAATGCCTGTAACAGGAATTAGTGAATCTTATACCTTAACTCCTAAAGCTCCTCCAAGTCCAACTACAACAACTACTAGCCCTATTAGTACGACTCCTGTGACTAGTACAACAAGTAGTAGTAGAACACCCTCGGCACGATCTTATACACCACTTTATACCTCTAGTAACACAGAGAACACTTATTATCGTCCAAGTGGAACTTCTGCTTCATATGCACCTACTTTATCTGATTCGGAGTATGGAAGACGAGTAAGGACTATTAATTCGCGTATCCCACTTCGATTCAATTCGACCATCCGTAATTTTATTCATGTATATACAGTCAAGAAACGAGATCTTTCGGAGCGAGTATTGGCTTATCAAGATGTATATTTCCCTATTTTCGAAAAGGTATTATTACAGTATGGTTTACCTAGAGAATTGAAGTATTTAGCAGTTGTTGAATCAGCACTTGATCCGACTGCTGTATCACGAGCTGGAGCAGTTGGTATTTGGCAGTTTATGCCTAGTACAGGAAAAATGTATGGACTAAAAGTAGGTTCTCAAATTGATGAGCGTCGTGATCCTTATAAAGCTTCGGTAGCAGCAGCGCGTTTTTTAAGTGATTTGTATAATAAATATGGAGATTGGTACTTAGCTATTGCAGCCTATAACTGTGGCCCAGGTAATGTTAATAAAGCGATCCGTCGTTCTGGAGGTAAGCGGGATTTCTGGTCGATTAAAAATTACCTTCCAAGAGAAACGCGTGGGTATGTGCCTGCATTTATTGCTTGTGTCTATTGGATGAACTATCACTACGACCACAATCTTTATGCGTTTCCTATCCCATTTCCTCATGCACATATGGAGTCTGATACAGTGATGGTACGAGGAGCTTTACATTTTGATGTAGTTGCAAAATATTTAGATATTCCTGTCATTCAATTGGATTATCTGAACCCTAGTGTTAAAAATAGAGTCATCCCATCAGGTACTCGTTTCGCTTTGCGTATTCCTGAGCGTTTAAAATGGACCTTCCGCGATAATCAATATGCGATATATGCGGCAATGCGTAGTTCTGATATGCAGATTAAAACAGCCAATTCGATGTCAAAATCGAGTAGGAGCTATGGTAGTAGTAGTAGTGGTAAAAAAGCGTCTTACTATACTGTACGAAGAGGAGATAACTTAAGTAAAATTGCGAGTCGTTATGGGGTGCGCGTAAGTGATCTTAAACGATGGAATGGCATTAGAGGTACTACTATTCGTTCTGGACAAAAATTGAAAATGTATGGTAGTAAAAAAAGTGGGTCTAGTTCTTCTTCGAGTAGTGGTGGATGGGTTAGCTATAAAGTAAGAAGTGGTGATACGCTTTGGGGAATTACTCGTAAATATCCTAAAAATACAGTGAGTGGCTTAAGAAGTAAGAATGGACTTAGTTCCAGAGCTACTTTGAAAGCAGGTACTTATATCAAGGTAAAAAAATAACCGTTTAATAAATTACGTAAAAAGGCAGTTGTACAACTGTACGTTAATAGACGCTCCTAAGCTTTGCTTAGGGGCGTTTTTTGCGTGAGGGATAGTAGTGGTAGCTTGCCGAAGCAGACGCCTTGAGAGGCTACTACTAGCAGGGCTGACAAAGGAAGACACTGCTAGTAGTGTTAGCCGAACAGGTGGCTGTGAGGCAACTACAAGCGGATAGCCCGACCAAGCCGCTGTGCTACCATCCGTTTAGTTCATGCGAAGACGCATGAA
>JAHDCM010000005.1 GCA_020629895.1 Bacteroidota bacterium | reverse complement strand
TATATTATCCGCAATATACTTTAATTGCGCAGTGTCTAGCTCTGTATGCATTGGAAGAGAAATGACCTGTTGACAGAGTTGTTCCGTAATTGGTAAATCTCCCTCTTGATACCCATAAGCCTTATAAGGTTTACCTAAATGAAGCGGAGTAGGATAATAAACCATGCTAGGAATACCTCTTTCTTTTAAGGCAGCTTTTAAAGCATCTCTATCTCCAGTTATTTTTATAGTATATTGGTGAAATACATGGGTAGACCAAGAAGCTCGTACAGGAATTTGAATATTAGGATGATTACCCAATGCTTGATCGTAATAGTCCGCAGCTTTTTGACGATTAGCAATATACTGATCTAAATGGGGTAATTTTGCGTTTAATACAACTGCTTGTAAGCTATCTAATCGAGAGTTAACACCGATTGTTTCGTAAGTGTATTTTTTTATTTGCCCATGATTAGCAATTAACTTGATGGCATTGGCAATTTCATCATCATTTGTAAATAATGCTCCTCCATCCCCATAGCAACCTAAGTTTTTAGAAGGATAAAAAGAAGTACAACCAATATGGCCTATCGTGCCTGTTTTGGCAGTTTTTCCATTACTAAAAGTAACGTCTGAACCAATGGCTTGTGCATTATCTTCTACAACGTATAGATTATGCTTTTCAGCTATTTTCATGATAGCTTCCATATTGGAAGACTGTCCATATAGGTGTACAGGAAGAATACACTTTGTTTTAGGTGTAATGACAGCTTCTATTTTTGTTGGATCTATATTAAATGTTTCTGGATCAAGATCGACAAAAACAGGTTTTAATCCTAGTAAAGCAATTACCTCAGCAGTTGCTACAAATGTAAAAGCAACAGTGATTACTTCATCACCAGGCTCTAGCCCCAAAGCCATCAATGCAATTTGTAGTGCATCTGTACCATTAGCACATGGAGTAACATGTTTTACATTTAGGTAGGAGGCTAAGTTTTTAGCGAAAGCTTTTACAGGTGGTCCATTTACAAAAGCTCCACTAGATATAACGTCTGCCATACCTGTATCTATTTCCTCCTTAATCTTTAAGTATTGATTTTGGAGGTCTACCATTTGAATTTGCTGTGTTTTCAACATGTTTAAGATTTAAAGATCCTAATAAAAACATAAGATAAAGATGGAAAAATAAATAAGGTCATACTGTGACACTCGCTTTTTGCTAGTCAAGGAGGCGTCAAACTAGGGGATCATCTATAAGCAAGCGGAGGCTTTACGACACTGAATAGTGACAAGATAGTCAGCATTGTAGACTTAATTTATTTATTCCTCTTTACTGAGCGCAAATATAAGACAATTTGGTCTAGCTTCCGTCACTAAAAAATAAGACCTCCTTACTTTTTAATCACTTGTTATATAATTATTTGGATAGGTAATTGTTTTTCCCCTACTTTTGTAAAATTAAAAAGAGGTACTTGTAGGTAGAAAAAAAATGGATTAGTTTACTTCTTCCTTTCTGAGATAAAACAAACAAACAGTGAAAGCAATTATTATAGGAGCCAATGGATATATTGGTAGACATCTTGAATTTTTAAGTAAGGAGTATGGTCTGGACATACAAGCTTACGACATACAAAATAAATCTGTTAATCAAAGTTCTACTTATCAAGTACTCAATATTACAGACGTAACACAAATAAAACAGGTTGATTTTAATGTTGACTTTGTTTTTATGATGGCAGGATTAAGTGGGACTAAGGCGGGATTAGAACAGTATGACAGCTACTTAGATATTAATGAAAAGGGCTTATTAAATGTGTTAAATGAAATCAAGAAACTTGCGAATCCTCCTAGAGTAATTTTTCCATCTACTCGTTTGGTCTATAAAGGGCAGAAAGGGGTGTCACTTGTAGAGACAGCTCCTAAAGAATACAAATCTATTTATGCAATAAATAAATTTGCTTGTGAAAACTATTTAGAGCTTTATCGAAATTGCTTTAATATTCCTTATACCATTTTTAGAATATGTGTTCCTTATGGTAATCTTATTGATGATAAATATTCTTATGGCACATTAGGCTTTATGATGGGCAAGGCACTGAGAAGAGAAAATATACCGATCTATGGAGATGGTAGCCAAAAACGAACATTTACCCATATTGAAGATGTTACCCGTATTATGCTAGAAGCTTCTTTTCAGGCAAATACCCAAAATGCCATTTATAATATAGGAGGAGATACGCGTAGTCTATATGAGGTAGCAGAAAGTGTAGCAGTAAAATACGGTGTCGAAGTGTCTTGTATTGAATGGCCCGAATTAGATTTAAAAATAGAGTCAGGAGATACCATTTTTGATGGGAGTAAATTAGCAAATGCTTGTAATTATACCTTTAAACATTCATTTGATAAATGGTTAGCAATGGTATCCGCTTGCTAATTTTGAAGCGAATCTAATTTACCTAATAAATCATTTCGTTGTAATGTATCTTTAGGAAAGTTGACCTTATTCAACCAATATCTTGATTTATTAAATTTCCCTTCTTCTTGATATAATTGAGCTAATCCAAATAAGGACTCACTATATACAGGAGTAATGTCAAGTGCTTGTTTAAACCAGTATTTAGCATTTTTATACTTGCCCTGTTCCAAATATATCTGCCCAATTTTACTCATACTTTGATAGTGAAATGGATGTGCGATTTCTAAACCTTGCTTAAAGTTTTGAATGGCTGTTTCATGCTCCCCCAAATGATAATTAGCAAGTCCCTCATAATATTTAATAGGGGTATGTATGCCCCATAAATTCTTTAAAGAAGAATGAGAGGCTACGGCTTTCGATCTTAAAACCTTCCAATTTTTGTTTTTTAAAACATGTCTAATATTTTTTCGAGGAGCTTCCTGCTTTAACCGATTTATATTATATAAAGTCGTGATGCCCAATAATAGCATCGGCATTAATAATAAGAACTTATTACTAGGTAAGGAAAATACAGTACGATGAAGGAGAGATGTAGTGGAAGTAGTATGGAACATAAGAAATGTCATCGTAACCAAGACGAATAATTGCATATCTAAACGATATAAGTGTCCTGTAAAGAAAGCACTGATTTGGTAAGCAATTAATATACTACACAACAACCAAATAGTAAACCTTCTTTGTTGATCCTCTTTTTCTTTAAAAAAAAAGAGAATGCCACCTATAATAGGTAATAGATAGATGCTGATATAGCCTAGAAAACCAATAATGCCTATTTCACTCCAAATTTTCAATATATCATTGTGAGGATTACCCAATGCCTTCCCATATTTTAGACGATCTATAGCCTCCAATCCAAACTGTTGGTAAGCAACCTTCCAATTATTAGCTCCCACACCAGTTATCGGATTTTCCTTAATTAATCCCCAACTATACCCCCATAAAGCAAAGCGTTCATTAGCTCCCCTACTTTCAGCATAAGTACTTGGGTCAAGACGGCTGATTAAAGTAGAAGAGTCAACTAAAAAATAAGAAATAGTGCCTAGGCCAATTATTGAAATTAGTCCCATGCCCAGAATTATCTTGGAACTAAAGCGTTTTTTTGAGGTATCTAAAAATATTCCATATATAAACATCAAAAGAAAAAATATTCCTAAGCCCACTAACATACCTCTGGCTTGTAAAACGACAATCAACACAGCTAATACCACTATCAAGCCTAATGCAAGGTATTTCCATGCCGATTGTTTAAAACTGTTAAAGCCCCAATAATTATGAGCTAACATAAAAAACAAAACAGTTGCAAGTAAACTCTTATGACCAATCAAGTCGCGTATTTTGTAAATAGTGATATTATTTAATGAACCCTCAAGCTTACTACTCAAATCATAAATAGCATATAAGGTATGAAGACTATAAAAAATACTAAGAAGGACGATGATTTTTAATACATATTGTTCAGTAAATTGAGGGAAATGGCGAACAAACCAATAAAGAATATGGTAGAGAATAAAGAGTAATGTAAAATAACGAAAAGCATGTATAGCCAAAGCAGTATTATAAGCCCATAAAGTAGACAATAGAATGATTCCTATAAAACTTAACCAAGCAACATCAAAAAAACGAATGGAAATAAAAGCCTCTTGAAAAGAGGAAGGATGGCGTAAAACATAAATAAGGGATGCAATTAATAATAAGCTAACCCCAATTGCACGAAAGGAATTTCTGTACTCAGGTATTAGTGTAATATCAAATAAGAGTAAAAATTCTCGGTTAAACAACAATAATACAAATAGAAAGAGTAAACCAAAGAAAAGAGAAATATAATGACCTGAATTCATGTAGTCGTAGTAAGTAGAGTGCTAAAATATAAAGTTTTAGAAAACAATATTTCTAACAAATGTTGCTGTTCCCTAAAAGCTTTCCTAAATTTACATAATATAATTTTTTTTACGCATAAATTTAGCTTGTAAAAAATCAATATAGTTATTCTTATCCCTATATGAATACATCTAAACCCAAAAAGGAATACCTAATTTACTTATTCCTATTCATTTGGCCATTTTTATATTTATTTCAATATGCCATAGCTGGACAACCATTCTCACTAAAATTACGAATGGATGTCGTACATTTTTATTATGTAAAAGTATATCTACTAGATGCCCTAGCCAATTTTCGCATCCCTTTATGGTCGCCAGGGGAAGCCTGTGGCTTTCCTTTTTTCTCTAGTCCCTTCAACCAAGTATTCTACCCCCTCAATTACCTACTCGCACTCTATTACAAACTAACAGGTGGTTTCTCGTGGGTAGACTATCAACGATTCGCCATACTAGGAGTCTCCTTATTTGCAATGTCTCTATATGGCTGGCTACGCTCCCTAAAAGTACACTGGCGAGCAGCCTTGTTGGCTGCCCTCATCATGTGCGTCTGCTTCAAAATAACAGGAGTTCTCAATCGTTACCAAGCCACACATGCCATTGCTTGGATGACCCTTATACTATGGGGTGTCACCGAATCTTTATATGCTGACAAACGCAAAAAAGGCTGGCTCCTTACTGCCATAGGGGTACTAATGCTACTCACCAACGCCTATCCTTACTATATTTATTACACCGTTTTTCTAGTACCACCCTATGTATTGGTACTACTATTCAAGAAAACCAGAACAGCTCTTGCACCTATCGAAGAAGTGTCTATACCCCGCTTTTTAGCAACAATCACAACAGCCGCTATAATACCAGCCGCTATTTGTTTACCATACCTCTACAAACTCAATGCGCTCAAAAATGTAGTAAGTGACCGTAATACCGACTTTTACCGTTTTGCCGTAGGCACCTCTTCCAACTTCACCGAAACACTAGGATCACTAGTCAATCCCGCCTATGCCAATGACAAAGGATGGTACTACTTTGGTTTCATCACACTGTTCCTAATGGTCGCATACAGCATTCAACATTTCTATCCGCTCACCAAAAAGAAAGAAAAGAAAACCTTTCTAGCCTTAATCATTGGCTTCTGGGTGGTCATTTCACTACTCACGTATGGAAAGTCCTTCCTCTTTAATATTTTTTGGAAAGTCTTTCCTGGATATTCAAGCCTCGCAACCTGGGGGCGACTAAACATGGTACTAATTCCTTTCCTTGCCCTCTTCCTTGCTAAGGCATACCATTTTTGGGAAACCATTCTGATCCAAAAAGAAAGCCGAATCGAAAACTTTGAAAAAAGAAGTTATATTTTCGCTGCAATGATGCTAGGAGCTTATCTCCTAGTACTTGGTACGCAACTGTCACTACAAATGAGCCATGAATTTAACTTCTCTTGGACAAGAAAGTTAGCTCCGCAATTTCCTAGCATCAATCCCACACATTACATCTACTTCGGTGCTGCCTATTTTGCTATTATCGTACTAAGTTTACTGCTAGGAAGCAAAAAGCTAAGCGAGATAAATCCTCGAACAGCATGGGTTATACTTCCAGTAAGTTTTGTCATACTCAATGTCCTTAATGTAGGAACAGTAGGTAGTAAATTGCGTTCTGTACCTCGAACTGCAAGCCATCAAAAACGAATTGTAAACATTGAAAAAATAAACGATGAAGCCTTTAAAACGCCCCGTACCTTCGAAAAGCGACTTTCAGGCTTATACACCAAAAAACCGTACTCGGTTCTATTAGCCAAACGATGGTTTTATGCCGACTATAACGAATTTCTCAAAAATGTTGGAGCTATCGGAAAATGGGAACCAGTACATCACGGACTCAAGCCCAAAGCAGAACGCCCACCAGCAGTCGATAAATTCTTAGGCTTAGAAGATGGAAGACGCCTATACTTTATCGACAATATAACCTTCTCCAATCGTGTCAGAAGCCAACAAATTGACGATTTTCTCCAAAATGCTGAAGACCACGAATTAGCAACAGGCTTTCAACACCAAGTCGCCTCCTACAATGGCGATTACTTAGAAGTAACAACACGCGCCAATCAACAAGGCTATCTCTGCTTTATAGACAACTGGGATGCTGACTGGAAAGCGCGAATAGATGGACAAGAAGTAACGATTGATAAGCTATTTGGCACCTTTAAAGCAATCAAAGTACCCGAAGGAGATCATATCATTCAATTTTACTACCACCCATTCCCCATCTCCTTAGTCAAAGGGTTTCCAGACCCACAAAGCGATGCCACCGCCTTTGATGAAATGAAAAAAGTCAACAATACAACATATAAAGTACCAACTGTAAACACTGGTTTGAACCAAAAAGCAAAACAATTACTCGCCGATCAATCTGTCGAATGGGGCGATACAGTTGGTGTAACCCTACAAAATAATCGGTTAGTCAAATCTTCCGATAAAGGGTGGTTTAGTAGTGGTGCATTTTCCCAAAACATACTTCCCCTAGATCAAGATGGATGCATAGAAATTGTCATACAATCTGACAATTATGGCAAGTCAAGAGTGATTGGACTTTCTGATAAAAATACCAATGCACATTACAAGTCAATTGACTATGGAATTCGCCTAAATAGCAAAAATAAAATTGAAATTCTTGAAAATGGACAACGAAAAGGCAAGCAATTTGTCTATTCACCCAATGATACCATTCGTATTGAGAAAATAGACCAGCAAATCTACTATCGACATCGTGGACGTGTGCTACATCAATCCGAAAATTCAGTAACAAGCCCATTACATGTAGATGTTAGCCTCTTTACAAAAGGAGTTGGAATAGGAGATGTTAACTGTTCCTTCTAATCACCCAATTATTAATAATGCTGGGCGTGTCCTTCCATACTAGGAACTGAGGGAGGTTTGCTAGTAAATGCATGGAAGCGATTTTTTCCTCAATCCTTCATCTATTTAATCCCTCAGTCCCTAGTATTCCAGGTCGGGCTATCCGCTTGTAGTTGTCTCCTAGACAAGGTGTTCCGCTAAACGCCTAGCAGTGTCTTCCTTCGTCAGCCCTGCTAGGCGAAGCTTCACCACCTTTCTAGTTCACCAAGCTACCACTACTATCCCTCACGCGAAAAACGATGGAACGATTGACAATTAAACGTCCGATGGAGTTGCCGCTAAAAAATGAATAACATGCCCTTTTTTTCTAAAAATACGCACTTGTTACTTATTTGTTTTTGTGTACTAATCAGTCCTTTTTTTAGTGTCGCACAAAAAACAACCCTTGCCAATAAAGGAGCAAAAGAACCGTATAATGTGTTACTCATTATGGTAGATGATTTGCGACCAGAATTAGGATGTTATGGACAAACAAAAATCATATCACCCAATATAGATAGGTTAGCCAAACAAGGCAGACAATTCAATCGTGCCTACTGTCAATGGGCAGTGTGTAACCCCTCTCGAAGCAGTATGCTTACAGGTTTGCGCCCCGATACAACTAGGGTATATCGTAATGTGCATCATTTTCGTAAACAACTGCCTCATATAAAAACATTACCCCAACATTTCAAAGAACAAGGTTACACTACTATCAGCATTGGCAAGATATTTCACAATAATCGAATGAACGATAGCATTTCATGGTCTAAATATTTTCTGCAAAATATAGAAGGAACACATGCGCGAGGCTATGCTTCGCCAGAGGTGATTCAGCAGTCTAATCAAATAAAAGGGGCTTGGGGACCTGCTACTGAAAGAGCAAATATGCCCGACTCGCTATATAAAGATGTAGGATATACCAAACAAGCAATACAAGCATTAAACCAATATAAAGATTCTCTCTTTTTCATGTCCGTAGGCTTCGAAAAGCCGCACCTTCCATTTGCTGCTCCTCAAAAATATTGGGACTTGTATCCTGATTCTGTAATTACACTACCTACTAATAGGGCAAAACCTATTGATAGCTACTCCAAAGCCTTGAGACGATTAGGAGAAATTGGTAAATACACAGATATTGGAAAACGAATATCTGATAAACAAGGCTTAACGCTTATTCATGGGTATTATGCTTGTGTTAGCTTTATTGACGACCAAATCGGAAAGGTTTTGCGAGAATTAAAACGATTAGGATTAGCCGAAAATACCATTGTGGTATTGTGTGGTGATCATGGTTGGAAACTAGGAGATTATGGGAAATGGGGTAAATTTTCCAATTTTGAAATAGATACACGTACTCCACTAATCATAAAAGTGCCGAATATGCCAAAGGCAGGCATCGCTACCAATAGAATTGTAGAATTATTAGATATTTTTCCGACGCTGTGTGATATAAATGGACTTTCTTTACCAGCTAACTCTTTACAAGGACGTAACTTTACCAAGCTTTTAAATGATCCTAATGCGAAATGGAATGGAAGGGCTTTTAGTCAACAAATTCGTAATAATTTCATTATGGGGTATTCCCTGCGAACAGATCGTTTCCGGTTTACTATTTGGAGAGATAATCGAACTAATAAAATAGTAGGAACAGAATTATATGATCATAAAGGAGAGTTCAAAGAAAATAAAAATATGATAGGGTTTAAAAAGTATCATCGGTTTCAAAGAAAACTAGAGAAAGAACTAACACAAGCAGTTAGTTCTTGGGCGATTGATACGGTAAGTGTTAAGTATTAGTACGCGTTAATTTGGGATAAATGCCAATAATAATTGCGGCAGCTAACAGACAGCAAAACCCAAAAATACCAAAAGACCACTCAATATGACTAACAAAGAAGGGAAGCGAGAATAGAGCAATAAAAAACAAACGGAACAAGACATTGATGACCTGAAAAATACTTTGCACACGGCCAATTACCTGATTGGGAACCCGCCTAAAAATATAAGTAACTCGAATAATGCGCGAACCCGAATTAGACAAACCAAAAAGGAGGAGCATCAGGCAGAAAACCCACACCTGTCGATCAAATACAAGTACAAAAAAAGCAATAGCTGTAATAAAGGTCATAAAAATAGCTCCTCTTACTAAATTATTACCTCTAAATAAGCGACTAATAAAAATACCTGAAATAAGCGCGCCAATTGCAAATGCTGCGTCAGCAATCGCATAAACGGCTGCACCACTGTCTAGGTAATTCTTTACAAAGTTGGGCATCAAAATATAATTGATGACCATAGTGGTAACAAAAACAAAATAGGACGCGTTGATGAAAATAAAAACAAGTGGGTTGGCCCGCAGATAATCGGCTCCAATTTTCATACGAGCAGCTAAGCCGATTTTTTCTGTTTTGCGTATAGCAATGGGCTTATAACGAAGTGGAAGAATTAACAGAAAAGAAAGAGCATAGGTGATTCCATCCAGTAAAAAGACTTTTTGGATGCTCCAGGCTTCTATATGGAAGGGGATGTGCCAAGAGAAACCGCCAAAAGTATATACACCCGCAGTTACACCACTGAGCAATAACGCTCCGATACCGCCCGCAATAGCAGAGGTAAGTTGCCCTTGTATTTCTAGCCAAGAGGCTAGTTTTCCATAGTGAGCCGGATCTGAAATTTCTTGTACAAAGGCATAAAGGGCAGGATAATGAAGGTTATAAGCCCAAAAGGTAACGCCAAAAATGAGGGCTACTAAGTAGTAAGGAACAGTACCAGTAGTGAAGCCAAAAACTGCTACTCCCAACAACATCATCGCTCCACCAGCTGTTTCTAATAAAAACAAATGCTTGCGATTATAACGATCTACTAAGGTGCCTGCAAAAAGCCCCCAGAATAAGGAAATAATGGTTACGCCAAAGTAAATAAACCCAAATAAGCTCGTTTGCCCCAAAATACCAGTAAAATACCAGGGAATGGCAAGCATGCTAATGCCTTGTGCAAAACCTGAAATGGTATTGGCAATAAATAACTGTACAATGGCAGCTTTGTTTTGAAGTATGGGAGTTGTTTGGGACATAGTCTGCAAAAGTATGTATTATTGCAATACAAAACGATGTCATTTTAAAATTATTAACTTGGATCAACGAAAGGCTTTCTTAAAATTAATGCGATTTTGTGTGTACCAAGAACGCTGTGAACAAGAAGTACGCAAGAAATTGCGCGACTTAATGGTGGTAGGAGAAGATGCGGATATGATTGTAGAGGAACTCGTTACCGAAAATTTTTTGAACGAAAAACGCTATGTACATCTTTATGTCTCCAATAAATTTCGGCTAAAAAAGTGGGGGAGAGTGAAGATTCGTAAAGGCTTACACGAAAAAAAAGTACCTAGACAGTATATTGAGCCTGCCTTTGAAGAAGAAATTGAGGAGGAGGACTATCAGGTTATGATTAAACAATTAATACAGAAGAAAATAGCCTTTCTGCGACTGGAAGAGCCGCTTGCCTTTAAAGATCGCCAGAAAGTGGTTCGTTATTTACTACAAAAGGGCTACGAAATGGAGGAAATTAAAAAGGTCTTTTAACCATTACTTATACCTTTGCCATATATCACACATTTGCCGCTTTATGCCTTTCCGTCGGACGTTTAATCGTCAATCGTTCCATCGTTTTTCGCGTGAGGGATAGTAGTGGTAGCTTGGCGAAATAGCTAACTAGTGAAGCAAGGACTAGCGGGGCTGACAGCGGAAGACACCGCTAGGACTATGCTAAACAGATAGCTATGAGCCAACTACAAACGAATAGCCCGACGGCTATGAACAAAGCGCAGTAACCGTAAAACGGTTATTGCGCTTTGTTCATAGGCGGCACGCCCAAAAAATATAAAAGGTGATGGATTGGAAGAGTTAGGAATGATTTTTATTGATAGAGGGATATGTGCCTTACCCCGCCCAAGAATCTCGGTCTAAACTTCTAAACTGAATTGCTTCTGCTAAATGTTCAGCATTGATGGTTTCACTATTGGCTAAATCTGCAATAGTGCGTGCTACCTTGAGGATGCGATCATAGGCCCTTGCTGAAAGTCCGAGACGTTTCATGGCTGTTTTGAGGAGCAGATCTCCTGCTTGGTTTAGTAGACATATTTTACGAGCCATATTGGCAGGCATTTGGGCATTGCTATACACATTTTTGGTGGTTTCGAAGCGTTTCTTTTGAATATCGCGAGCAGCAATCACACGTTGTCTTACTACAAGACTACTTTCGCTTTCTTCCTTACTCGTTAATCGTTCAAAGGAAACGGGCGTTACTTCGACATGTAAGTCAATACGATCCATAAGTGGCCCAGATATTTTATTGAGGTACTTTACGACGACACCAGGCGCACAAACACATTCTTTTTCGGGATGATTGTAGAAGCCACAAGGGCAGGGGTTCATAGAGGCAACCAGCATGAAGCCAGCGGGGTAATCGACCGTGAAGCGGGCGCGAGAAATGGTAACGCGACGATCTTCCATCGGTTGGCGCATGACTTCTAGTACTGTTCGTTTAAATTCGGGGAGTTCATCGAGAAAAAGTACGCCATTGTGTGCCATAGAAATGGCTCCAGGTTGGGGATTGTTGCCGCCTCCCACTAGGGCGACATCGCTGATGGTGTGGTGTGGAGCTACAAAAGGACGTACTGCTATAAGCGAGGTGTCGCTTGGTAGTTTGCCTGCCACAGAGTGGATTTTGGTGGTTTCGAGAGCTTCGTGAAGGGATAAGGGAGGGAGAATACTAGGTAGACGTTTTGCCAGCATGGTTTTTCCTGCACCTGGTGGGCCAATGAGAATGACATTATGGCCTCCTGCAGCAGCTACTTCCAATGCGCGCTTGATGTTTTTTTGCCCTTTTACATCCGAAAAGTCAAAGGCGAATTCGTTGATGTTATGGGCAAACTCATCGCGAGTATTGACTTGTATAGGTTCCAAGATTTTATCTTCACGCAAAAAGTCAATGACTTCTTGAAGGTTCTGTACACCATATACGTTGAGTTCATTAACAATAGCTGCTTCTTTGGCGTTTTGGAGTGGAAGAATAAAGCCTTTGTATTGATTGCGGCGTGCTTCGATGGCGATGGGTAAGGCCCCTTTGATGGGGCGTAGTGAGCCATCGAGAGCTAGTTCACCCATAATGAGGTAGTCGCTAATATTCTTTTTTGCTTTCAAGTCATCATTGGCGGCTAAAATGCCGATGGCGACGGTGAGGTCGTAAGCTGATCCTTCTTTACGGAGGTTGGCGGGTGCCATATTTACCACAATTTTTTTACGTGGCATTTTGAGTCCATTGTTTTTTAATGCCGACTCTATACGGTGTTGTCCTTCTTTGACGGCTGCATCGGGCAGTCCTACAAAAAAATATTTGAGAGAACCGCCTCCAACTTGTACTTCTACTTTTATGATGCGTGCATCGACACCATGTACTGCTCCGCCTTGTGTAACTGCAAGCCCCATTTATGACTGATTTGTGTGTTTAAAAATGCTTCAATAAATAGGGCTACTTGCAGCCCTATTCGAACCTTATTTTTTGACGGTTCTTTTTTACTTCTTTACGAATTTGTTTGTTTTTTAAGCGTTTTTCGACAATGCCTTTTGGTATGGGTGTCGGTTTTCGCTTTTTGACTACTTTAATAGCTTTGGTAAGCAGTGCTTCCAATTTTTGAATAGCTAGGCGTTTGTTGCGCGCTTGTGAACGACTTTCTTGTACACTAATCATTAGCTCCCCTGATGTATTTATTTTAGACACAAGTCGCTTTTCAACAAGAGCTAATTCTTTTTCGGATAAACCTTTAGTGGCTTTTATCTTCCAAATTAATTGCACTTTTGTAGCTACTTTATTAACATGTTGCCCACCGCTTCCAGAGCTTCGTGATGTTTTGAAGCGTATTTCTGATTTGATAATAGTAAAATTCATGACTCTTTATTTTTTCTAAGACCCACGATGAGAACTATTTTTTGTTCTATTTAGTTGCAAAAAATCAGAAATACAATAGACTATTCATAATAATGACTTATGAGTTGCCTTTTTTTCCCGCTAATTTCTTGTTTTTTTACAAAAAATATATACCATGAGTATAATCAAGGGCGTTAGCATGAATAAAATACCTTTTTATGTGAGAACTGGTCTTTTTTGGTATTATTTTTATTGATTAATTATTTTGATTTTGATTTTTAAAATAAAAAACCTATAAATAGGGTAGCTAGCTATTCATAAGATGATATACCTTGCATATTAAGTGACGCTGTTTAAAGGTTTACATGGATTTCTAGAAAGGGTGAAAGGTAGATGAAGAAATATTTTGTTTAAAAAAAATACCATTTTCTCTAAACCTTTTTTCAAAAAAAAGATTTTTCATAAAAAGTGAAACATTTGCTTAAAATAATAGTATTTATAGACAACTAGTTGTTTAACCCTATTAATTTAAAGATTATCATTATTTGTGATAGTCAAGTTTGTGATTTATTACATTCATAGAATAATTTTTTTCACCTTCAATTTTAAGGCTTTATGTACTGGACATTAGAATTGGCTTCTCATTTGGACGATGCGCCGTGGCCGGCCACCAAAGATGAGCTGATTGATTACGCGGTGCGCTCAGGTGCTCCCATGGAGGTTATGGAAAACCTCCAAGAACTCGAAGATGAGGGCGAGTATTACGAAACAATAGAAGATGTTTGGCCCGATTATCCACGGCGAGATGACTTTCTATTTAATGATGACGAATATTAATGACTTAATATAATATCATTGTTTCATTCGCTTATTTGCCTCGTTGTAAAACGAGATTAGTTTTCATTCATTCGTGAACGATATTTTATCACTTCATAATTAGCCTAGGCCGGTGTGTCCTAGGCTTTTTTCTTTTTTATCATGAAATAAACTACTTCCTATGTAAGTAAGTAGTCAATAAATGATCATCCATTCCACAAAATGCTCAAAAAGTTCTTCCCTTCCTCCCATAAAATTTTCCAGTTTACCTTCGAAAATACAACTCCAGGTTTCAAAGCCACTTTAATAGCCTGCATCTTCAACGTCTTATTGCGATCTGTGCGATAGATAAACTCTAAATCGAATAAATAACGATCAATAGTAGTTTGAAGGAATTGCTCGCGTCCTTTAGCGTTGAAGCCTTTTAAACCGCATTGGGTATCTGTAATAGAAATTTTTAAAAATGTGCGGATCATCCAACGAAGGAACTTGGAGATACGGATGCGCATGGGAGGAACATGTTTGTAATAGTGGTCATTTTTGATACCAATAGCAATGTCACAGTGTGCTTTATGAAGTAAGTTATATAATTCTACAAGGCTTGCTTCTTGATAGGGAAAATCTATATCTGTGTAAATACAGTAGTTACTTTGGCTACTGTTGACTCCTTGTCGTAATGCATATCCTTTGCCGCGATTAGGCGTATAAGTAATGTATTGAAAATGAGGAATAGCACCCTCTAATAAAGCAATATCGCTTTTGTGAATAGCAGTAGCAGAGCCATCGTTTACGACTATCAAGTGAATCGTTACTTGTGGAAGTTGCTGCTTGATTCGTTGTATTGATTCAATGATATTTTTAGCCCATCCTACTGGTGGATTATAACAAGGAAGGACAATATCTAACTGTTGTTGCTTTGTTTTGATGCTACTGGGTTTTGCTATTCGAAATAATAATTATTGTAGATAAAACGACTATCATCTTGTGATAAGGGGATGAACCACTCTGTATTAGTTGGAATAATCACCAAACTAGTTGCCTCAATGGCTTTTCCATCTAAATAAATTCGTATTCTATTTTGAGGGTCTTTTAATTCAAAGTCGGCTCCTACCTGTACCCAGTCTTGGTAATAGTTACTTATATCTTTGGTATTAATGGCGATATGATCCACCTCTTTTCCATCAGGCGCATATTGGTAATAGTGGGTAAAGGGCATGCCTGCATCCTGTGTATTTGCGCGTACCCAAAATGAAAAATGATAGCTTCCTTTGGGGGCATTTTGGAGTGCTTCATTGATCAGGTCTAATGGGCCTTCTTTTGCCTCAATTTTAAAATCCCCAAGTGATTGAGATAATTGATCAGAAGCGTAATTATTATAATAACGGAAATAATTGAGGGGATTTTTAGAGGAGTCAGGAAGATAAATATTTTGCCCTTTAGTCGTATCTCTAGCCGCCTGATAACGCTGGTGAATTTCCGAAATAGGATTTGTTTTCAAGGAGCTAATATCCAGTTGATAGAGTGCGACTTCTTTCTTATCAATCAATAAGGTAGATTTATTAATAATGTTTTGCTCATCTGCTTGTAAATCTCCTTTATACACCAATACCAATAGAGGCTTTTTATTAGGATAATCATCGAGTACTTGCTTTTCAATAAGGTCATTAGCCAATAGTTGGGCTAGTTTAGTAGCTTGTTGTAGAGAAGTGCGAGACATTAAACCGCCTACTAAGGGCAAACCCGTATTATAAGCTGCTTTAAAACCATGATGTACGGCATCGCCACTTCTACCAATATAGATTTTTTCAGAGCCTTCTAATGTAAAGGGAAGTGCCAAAATTGCTTGAAAATCTTGGGGCTTTTTGCCTGCTTCTACTAGCCATTGTGTATAATTATCCTTCTGATTCAAGAAGTAGTGAGCAACTTTTTGTGTCTTAAAAAAATCTAATCGGTTCTTATTATTCATATAGGCTTCAGAAGCCCAAATTAATAAAGGAAAAAATAACACCCAGTTGGCAAAACTCACTAAGCCCTTTTGACGCATTCGTTTGTAGAGCAAGTAAAAATAATAAGCTGTATAAACAGTAAAAATATAGTAAAACACCCAAGCAAAGCGTCCTAGTGAGCGAAATTGCTTCAATGGGCCTAAGTAGTCTACCAAAAATGCTAATTTGAGGCGGAAAGGCAAGGCCATTGCGAATAATAACACGAGAAATCCTACTCCTAATGAAATCGCTAAATCGGGAGGTAAGCCTAAGTAAAAAGAGCGTCGTTTTAGCAATTTTTTAGTGACACGTACTAGTAATAAGATAAAGGCTATTAAGCCAATCAGTCCTACATAAGCGACTCCCTCCCATTGAAAACGCCCTATTTTTACAAAAGCATTTAGCCACTCCAAATAAGGCCCTTCTACGGGTAAAAAAACACTTTCGAACTTGGCAAAGTAGGTGAGAAAACCATAAGGGTTATTGGGGCGATCGGCGATAGGGTCGGTAAAAAATAGAAAGAGTTTGAAACCAATAATGGGTAAGAGGGCTATTAATAAACCCTTTGAAAAATGCAATGCCTTATCTTTAATGCCAGTTTGGGTTTTGATACTACTCACAAAGTGCCAAGCAAGCACAAAAATACCTCCAATAGCCATATAGTACACATGAATAAAGGAAGCTAGAAATAAGTACACTGTAAGGAAAATGGAATAAATCGCCTTTTGTTGTCCCTTTATCAAGCACCACCAAACTGAAGGTACAAAAAAGGTATAACCCAATGCAAAATGGGCGGGAAAGCGATGTAACTGGGGAGATAAGAAAGCGATAATTAGGGCAGTAATAGTGGCGTACCAAACAGGCAGGTGAAAATGCCGTAAGATTTTAAACACAAACAGGCAGCAAACAGGAATAGAAAGTACCAATAACAGGTTAATAATCCCTACGGTGTATGGGCCAATGGGATAGATATTACGATGTATAAACCCTAAAATAGCCGAAAGAAGCGGCTGATTATCAGTAAAAACGACATGATCACCATAGGGATAGTTCATCCCTGTAAAATGCAAGCCTTCACCATGATTGATATGGTAGAGAGGCGTAAAATAATTTTTTATTCCATCTCCACCTGAACCAAATAAATAACTATTCGGAGCCAGTAAAATATCTTTCCATAACAGAAAAGTCAACAGCAGTGCGAAAAACAATAAGAATAGCGAGCCGTATCGATTAATGTGCTTCAAGATTATAAATTGGGAAGATGATTAATTTAGCTTATAAGCACAAATATCGTATTTTTTCGCTTTACTTCACTACCCATGTTTCACTTCCCGCCAATAAGGCATCCAAATCACCTGCCCCCTTTTCTTCAATTGCCTGATCTAACTGCGCCAATATTAAATCATCATACGTGGGGCGTTCAATAGCATATAAAACACCAAATGGACGTGGCAAAAAGTCTTCGCCAGCAGTTGGATTATCAAAAAAGCGCGTTAACATTTGCGATTTAAACTGGTCTTTCTCATCGTGTACCCAAAGATCATCTTTACTATACGCCCCCTCATCCAAGCGAACCACCTGCGGCTTCCAGCCATCTATACGAATGCCCAATTCTCCCTCTTTTCCGAACACCAACGGCTGTTCATGCTCCAAGTAAATGGTACTAGCAGGACGAGTTGCCTTATCCGAAAAAGTGAAAAAGGCACCATCATTAAAAATATTACAATTCTGGTAAATTTCGAGTAATGCTGTCCCTTTATGTCCATGACAACGCTTTAACATGGCTTGTAAATGTTTCGGGTCACGATCCATACTACGTGCAATAAAACTCGCATCGGCTCCCTGTGCCAGTGCCAATGGATTGATCGGATAATCTATTGACCCCATAGGTGTAGATTTCGTAATCTTTTCCTGCTCTGAAGTTGGAGAGTACTGCCCTTTGGTTAATCCATAGATTTGGTTATTGAAGAGCAGGATATTAAAGTTGAAATTTCGTCGTAAAGCATGCACCAAATGTCCTGCTCCAATAGACAAGCCATCACCATCACCTGTTACTAACCACAAACTAATATCCGGATTAGCAATCCGCAGCCCTGATGCTACTGCTGGCGCGCGTCCATGAATAGAATGCACCCCATAAGTATTCATATAATAAGGAAACCGCGACGAACATCCTATTCCCGAAATTACAGCCGTTTCAGCAGGTCGTAACCCAAGCTGCGCCAATACCGTTTGTACTTGTTTAAGGATGGAGTAGTCTCCACACCCAGGACACCAACGTACATCTTGGTCGGTGGCAAAATCTTTCGCTTTAAAAACTCCGTTGGTATTAATAGACATTACGTATTAATTTCAATGATTGAATGAATATTTTCTTTTTTGGGCGTGTCTTATCGCGTGAGGGATAGTAGCGGTAGCTTGACGAAGTAGAAAGGTAGTGAGGCTTCGACTGGCAGGGCTGACGAAGGAAGACACTGCTAGGACTTTAGCCGAACACCTTGTCTACGAGGCAACTACAAGCGGATAGCCCGACCCCGTTTTTGTTGAAAAAAGGAAGCAGCAGCATTTCGCTGGTGGCCTCTTTTTCAACAAAAATGGGGACACGCCCAAAAACAATAACTGATTTTATTTTAAGAGCTGCTTCACGACAGTAATCAACTCCCCTTTGGTAATTGGTACGCCTTGTATTTTATTATACTGTTCTACCTCAATAAGAAACTCTTCTCGGATAATTTTGGAGAGTTGTCCATTATTGATTTCGGGAACGAGTATTTTTTTATAATTTTTGAATAGGTCGCTCAAATTTTTTGGAAAAGGACGCAGGTAGCGAATATGGGCATGTGCTACTTGATAGCCTTCTTTGAGTAAATCGCGAGTAGCCGATTTAATGGCTCCATAGGTGGAACCCCATCCTACGATTAGTAGATCGCCTTGTTCGGGACCATTATCAAGTGCTTGTAGTGGAATGAAATCAGCGATTTTATCTACTTTAGCTTGGCGAATTTTGACCATGTACTCGTGGTTGGCGGGATCATAGGAGACATTTCCAGTATTGGCTTCTTTTTCTAAGCCTCCGAGGCGATGTTGTAAACCTTCAGTACCAGGAATGACCCATTCGCGAACATAGTTTTCATCTCTTTTATAAGGCAAAAACTCTTCCTCTTCGGCTCCTAGTTCTGTTTTGAAGCCCACCTCAATGGCTGGTATATCAGCCGCTTTGGGGAATTTCCAGGGTTCGGCACCGTTGGCGATATACCCATCACTTAGTAACATGATGGGCGTCATGTGTTGGAGGGTGATGCGACACGCCTCGAAAGCGACTTCGAAACAATCGGAAGGGGAGGCAGCCGCTATAATTGGCATGGGGCATTCTCCATTTCGACCATAAAAAGCTTGGAGTAGATCGGATTGTTCTGTTTTTGTAGGCAGACCAGTGGAGGGGCCGCCACGTTGGATATTGCAGATGACCATTGGTAGCTCTAACATGACAGCTAAACCAATGGCTTCTCCTTTGAGGGCTAAACCTGGCCCTGATGTACCTGTCACGCCAATATTACCACCATAAGAGGCTCCGAGTGCGGCACAAACAGCGGCTATTTCGTCTTCGGCTTGAAAGGTGCGTACACCAAAGTTTTTGTACTTGGATAATCCGTGTAGAATATCGGAAGCGGGGGTAATAGGGTAGGTACCGTAAAAAAGGGGCAGCTTGGCTTTTTGGGCAGCAGTAATCAATCCTATTACAAGGGCTTGATTACCCATAATATTACGATACTCGCCAGGTGGGATACTTGCAGGTTTTACCT
Organism: Bacteroidota bacterium; assembly: GCA_020629895.1. Taxonomy (GTDB): domain Bacteria; phylum Bacteroidota; class Bacteroidia; order Chitinophagales; family UBA2359; genus JAHDHP01. The sequence goes on along the minus strand of JAHDCM010000005.1, from coordinate 963 downwards.
CATAACGCGTGGTAAAAGTCTCGGTAGTTTCACCATAATGATAACCAGCTTTGAGCGTCTTGATATTGGCGGCTAGTACTTCGGGTTTCTTTTTGAACTTGGTTTCTAAGAAGGAAATGGTACTATCCATTTTTCGATTGTACATCCAGTATAGAAAACCGAGTACAAACATATTTTTAGATCGGTCTTTTTCCTTAGTTCCAAGCTTAAATTCTTTGAGACATTCGCGGGTGAGACGGGTAATGTCCATTTCGATGACGCGGTAGCCTTCTAAAGAACCATCTTCAAGTGGGTTGCTTTCTTGCTTGGAAAGGCGTAGGTTTTTTTTGTCAAAACCGCTGATGTTGGCAATGATAGTGCCTTCTTTTTTTAGGGTTTTGAGATTGGCTTTGAGTGCAGCCGCGTTCATGGCTACTAGCACGTCGTATTGATCGCCAGGTGTAAATACAGGACGACTACTAAAGTGTAATTGAAAACCAGATACACCTGCGAGGGTTCCTTGTGGCGCACGTATTTCGGCAGGGAAGTCGGGAAAGGTAGAAATATCGTTTCCTGCTAAGGCGGTATTATTAGTAAACTGACTACCTGTCAATTGCATTCCATCTCCTGAGTCTCCTGCAAATTTAATGGTTATTTCGTCGCGTAATTCGGTCGTTTTCGTCATGGCACTATGAATAGTGTGGTGTAAGATAGATGAACTTTACTTACAATTATGTAATAGGGATTGTTCAATAATAATTACAATACTATGTTTTAATTTTCTTTGAAAATAACCCCTTTGGCATACTTTAAGAAGCCTAATATAACAAGGATAAAAAAGCCAATGATAAAAAGATAGGTATAGTCGCCATTGGCGGTTCTACCTATGTGGGCGGTGTCTTGTAAGAAAAGTATAAATGAATGACTTGGAATTGGACACATTGGTATGTTTTATCACAAAGGTAAGAAGTAAATACAATATTA
>JAHDCM010000416.1 GCA_020629895.1 Bacteroidota bacterium | reverse complement strand
TTGCGCCTCTACGTTAATCGTTCAATCGTTCATACGTTGATCGTTCAACCGTTCAACCGTTTAATCATCAATACTCTATTCCTACCTTATCAAATATGAACGATAATAACCAGGCGGGGCCGATTAATAAAAACTGAATATCCTCAAAAAAGGATGGCTTTGCGCCTTCAATTTTATGTCCAACAAACTGCCCGATCCAAGCTACTACAAAGATGAATAAGGAAAAACTAACAAGTGGTACCCCTGCCATTGCTAGTCGATGGTTGAAATAAACCATCAGAAAACCGATGAAGGTAAAACCTACAAAATGGGCAAAAGAAAGGCGCGCATAAAAAATTAAGGTAATCAATAACCCAATCATTGCCCAGTTGCTCCATAATGTTTTTGCCCCTACAACAGGAAGGGAGTAAATTAATCCGAAAATACTAAACATGATAACAGGTACACATACCCAGTGTATCAGTTTATTAGTCGCATTTTGGTGGCTTTCTCCATACATCGAAAGCCATTCTCTCATAGTACGCATAATAGTGGTTTTTTTGTGAAAAATTTTCGTTCATAGTCCATAGTCTGGCATTTCGAGTGTATTCAGTCAAAGCTCCAAATAAAAACCAACCTCTCTATCGACTGGCAACTACCGACCTTAATTATTTTCTATTGACTATGATCTAATTTAATTAAAAACCTACAAACCGTACTATACTTCCAAACAAAAAAATAGGAATGGAAGATTTACTCCCATTCCTAAATAACAATCCGAACTAATAAATAAATTAAATTACATAGCTTGAGACAGCAAGAGATGTAAAAAGTAATGCATATTTGCCAGAAAAAATGTCATTTTTATATCATCAAAAGCTGTATATCCTATAAACACTTACTTTGAGATGTAAAAAAATATCAATACTGTTCCTTCTCATTAGGAAAGTCTTTCATTTTCACATCTTCGATATAATTGCTCACTGCTCCTTTTATATCGTCATATAAATTGAGGTAGCGGCGTAAAAAGCGCGGGTGAAAGTCTTTGGTAATACCTAGTAGATCATGGGTAACTAGCACCTGTCCATCTACATACGGGCCAGCCCCAATCCCAATCACAGGAATACGTAGTGCCTCAGCGACCTTTTTACCCAATTCAGCAGGAATTTTTTCTAGCACAATGCCAAAACAACCTATTTTCTCTAACATCAACGCATCATTAATTAATCGATCTGCTTCCTCATCCTTTTTCGCTCGAACAGTGTATGTGCCAAACTTATAAATAGACTGCGGAATCAAACCCAAATGTCCCATCACAGGTACTCCAGCTTTCAAGATACGGGAAATACTCCCTTTTACCTCTGCTCCCCCTTCGAGTTTCACCGCATGTGCACCCGACTCCTTCATAATCCGTATTGCCGACTTTAAAGCCTTACGCGTATTCCCCTGATAAGTACCAAAAGGAAGGTCTACCACCACCAAAGGACGTGTCGTACCCGTCACTGTTAAGCGAACTGCTCGCACCACCGATGAAGCATGATAAATCATCTGATCAAGGGTGATCGGCAAAGTCGTTACATGACCCGCTATCACATTGGATGCCGAATCGCCCACCAAAATAATATCTAACCCCGCATCGCTTAGAATACGGGCCATTGAATAATCATAAGCGGTTAGCATACTTATTTTCTCCCCATTATCCTTCATTGTTTGAAGCACATGAGTGGTTACCCGTTTAGGTGTTTTTTTATGTACAGACATGATGAATGATTTAATTTAACCTCAATGTTACGAAAAATTCATAGTTTTTTTATTTCTCTTGTCATTTTTGACAAAAAAACAGCCTATTACAAGCGTCCAAATAAAATGGACAACTAAGTAAAGAAGAATAAATAACTAGTCTAGTACCATAATGCTGCCTATCTTTTCGATATACTGCGTTATGAATCCTCGCCGATGCGCTGAGTCGCCTACGTTTCATGTCTTGTCTATCAAAAAGATAGTGTCGCACTTTGGCACCATTTATTTTTTCATCTTTACTAATATAATATTTTCTATCTTTGCGCCATGATAAAAAAACTATTAACCATCTTATTGTTAGCCAGCATTTGCTGGACACCCGCCTGCACCACCGATTTTGAGATAGCAGACGACTGGAAGGAAATTACGGTTGTTTATGGGTTGATAGATCAATCACAAACAACGAACTATATCCGAATTAGTAAAGCATTTTTGAGTGAAGAACTCAGTGCCTTAGAAATGGCTAGTACTGCTGATTCCCTCTATTACAATGCCAATTTGGTTGCTAAACTCCAAGAATATGACGGAAGTGGCAACTTTAGAAAAGATATTGGAATAGAACGCCTAAATGGTGAAGATGTGGGCTTGTTAAAAGAAGAAGGTATTTTTGCGAATAGCCCCAATACGCTATACAAAACAGATTATGCCTTTAATGAAGATTATGAGTATCGACTGTATATAGAAACGCCTAATGGAAATTTGGTGACCGCAAGTACCCCCATTATAGATGATTTTAGAGTTAGTTTTCCTAAAGAAGAAACGAAACTCAATTTTCTATTTGATGTAGGTGTTTCTTGGAACCCTGCACAAGATGGCGAAATTTATAGCCTAGCGATTCATTTCAAAATGGAAGAAGAACGCATCGAAAATGGAGAACGGGTAAGAGTACCTAAAACGATTACTTGGAATTTATTCTCTAATTTCAAGAAACCAGATGAGAACTTCTCAAGTCGTATTAATTATGACATCGACTCTGAAGACTTTTTCCGATTTATCGCTACTAGCCTTGATGCTGATGACGATGTTTTACTCCGCGAATTTGTACGTATGGACTTTGAATTTGGTGTTGGCAGTAGCGAGTTTAAACGATTTAACGATGTAAAACTAGCACAGTTTGGTATCACTTCTAGCCAAACGGTACTTACCTATAGCAATATCGAAAATGGTTTGGGTCTATTTTCTACTCGTTATAATAAAACGGTTAACAATGTAAAACTCGAAGGAACAACCCTCGATGAATTGGCTTGTGGAGAGATTACAGGACATCTCAAATTTGCTCCCGATCCTAATAATCCCAATTATCCTTTTTGTTTCTAATCAATACTTCATTCTATTAAAAAAACGGGCTTCCTCTTATGAGAGGAAGCCCGTTTTTTTGTGTCTAAAGCTTATTTTTCTCATTCAAAAACCGTCCTTAACTTACGGAAAAAAATGGCACATCAAAAAGCCATAAACCAATCATTATCAATACTTTAAAAACAATAACGAGTCTCTTCTTTATTCTTTTTTATAGCGGAATTCCGTTTTTTTTGTAGTACGCTAATTGTTAGTGAGCTTTTATATTTGCTGCTGTAATCAAGT